>NZ_JCAKKP010000006.1:0-194742 GCF_059509755.1 Aquamicrobium sp. YD-1-mutant5 | reverse complement strand
CCCAGACCCACCGTGGTCGTGGTCTTGCCTTCGCCGGCCGGCGTCGGGTTGATCGCCGTCACCAGGATCAGCCGGCCGTTCTCCTTGCCCTGCACCGACTTGATGAACGAAGCCGAGACCTTCGCCTTGTCGTGCCCGTAGGGAAGAAGATCGCCAGACGGTATCCCGATCTTCGCACCAACCTCCTGGATCGCCTTCTTCGACGCTCCACGCGCAATCTCAATGTCGCTTTTAACTTCGGCCATGGATGCGTTCCCTCTTAGATGGGCTGTCCGGAACAGCGATAAAACCTGCGGGGAATGGCCGGTGCCATTCCAAAACAGGCGCAAGATGATGAGAAAGCGACAGGGATCGCCTGCCGCATCTGTCCTGGATCACCGGAACAACCGAAAACCGGATTCCACTTTTCGGTCCGATGCTCTAGCGATCCAGAATGGAGCGAAGTTCCACGATGTTGGAACGCACCTGCAACAGGTTGAAGCCCATCGTCGCCAGATGTGAGGGGAAGAAGGCGCTGGACTCGTTGCCGTTGGAGATGATCCATGGCTGAACGTTGAGCGAAGCGCGCAACTGGCCCTCCATGCGGGTCCACAGCGTAGTGAGATTGCGCTCGGCAATGACCGATGCAAAGTCTGAACGGGCCGCAACCAGAACGCCGTAATACGCATAAAGCTGGCCATAGGCGAACCAGAAGCGGTCATCGGCGCGCACATCAAACCAGCCGGCATCAGATGCTTCGATGCGCTGGCGCAAAATGTCCGAGGTCGAGCCGATGTCGCCGGCGATGCGGTCGAGGAACTGCATCAGATTGTCGGCGCGGGCATCAAAGGTCGACTGGCATTTTTGAAGGCTGGTGTTGAAATCGCGCAGATTGGTGATGGCCTCGCGATAGAGGCTGGGGGTCGGGCGGGTCGGGCCACGCCAGCCGATGTACCAGGCGGTTTCGCTCCATGCGAGGTTCGTGCGGGCATTCTGCAGATTCTGGTCGATCTGCGAGGTGCCGCGCACGCGGCCAAGCGTGTCGACCAGCTCCGTGGTGGTGCGGCGCATCACCTGATTGATGCCGAGCTGGAAGGCTGCCTTGTTGTCAAAGAACGGCGTGTTTTTCCATTCGATGCCGAACAGGCCGATCTTGGACAGTACCATGGAGGAAATCCAAGGGTTCTGGTTGACGTTGAAGTCGATCAGATCGGCCGAGGTGAGGGCAATCGCTGATGGCTTGCAGGTCGGTTGCGGCTCGCCACCGACAGTTGCCGAAATCGCGGCCGGCGTAACCGGATCGCCGGCACCGGCGGTGCCCCGCGCATCGACGAGAGCTGCCGGATAATCCGGATCGAAATTGGTCCAGAACTGGGTGACGTAGAAGAAATAGCCATACATGGCCACGATGACGGCAAGCACGCCGCCGACAACGGCCTTCAGGATCAGGCCGCGTTGCAGATACCAGCGCCCGAGCCACATGAACGGCCACAGGATGATGCCGATCACGAAGCCGACGCCACGTCCGATCCAATGAAATATCCGGGTGATGAAGTTCACGATCGGATCAAGCATGGCATTCTACCCCGCTGCGGTTCAGTCAGTCAGACCGTAGAGGCGGGCACGAAATACCCGCTTGTCCTTCAGATATGCGGTTTTCAGGACATCCACAACATGAGCCCGCCAGTTCTGGCTGTAGGTCTCATACTCGGTGTAAAAGCCCTGCTTGTTGAAGACGTAGCGCGAGACGAAATCCTGCGGCACGAAGTCCGAAATCAGCCTGTTCGTCAGCCACGCATCGGGATGGTCTGGCCGGGCCCGAACCACAAGGAAGCGCTGCCGGTGCGGCACCTCGTCGATGCGCAGCTGGCCAAGCTGGCGGATTTCACGCTTGGCGGCATTCAGGAACGGAAAATTTCCGTCGCTGTTGATGCGTGCAGCATTGTTGTGGATCCATGTCTGAAGCCAGATCTTGTCGACTTCGGACAGGTTACGCTCCGGTTCCGCATCGCGGATCAGGCTGCGCACCACCATTTCGGCGCGGTGTTCGAGATAGCCGGAAGCCTCTATCCATGAAGCGCGCGGCAGTTCGAGGCGTCCGGTTTCGGCAAGGAAGCGGAACACGCGATCTGCGTCGAAGATCGAGATATAGCTGACCTGCCATGGGCGCGAGCGCCGGAAACCGGGAGCGGACGGATCGCAGATGACGGTGGTCACATCGGGATCGATGAAAACATAAAGCCCGCCGAAATGGCTGGTCCAGTAGGCGTTGTGGCGAAAAATGACCTGATCGGGAACCAGCGCGTTCTCACGGATGTCGCCGCAGATGCGCGCCAGTTCCACCATCCGTTCCAGCATGGCGTCGTCGCGCCACGCATCGGGCTCCTGCTTCAGGCGGTCGACAAGCGTGCCGAGTTCGGCCGCCTTGCCGAGAACGTCTTCTGCCGATAGCACCCGGAATTCGACCTGGCTGATCGACAGCAGATCCTCGATGTCCTCGACGGTCGAAACCGAATCGTCGATCTCGCCATAGATCACATCCTTGATGGTCAGCGCGTTGATGGCCCGCTGGTTGCGGGTCATGAACTCGAACATCAGTTGCGATGTGTTTGAAAATGCTGTGTGAACCACCGGCAGGTCGATCTGCGCCGGGGTGAGGATGATGAAGCGCCGGTTGACGCCGTTGGGATCGAGATAGGACAGGTCGCCCAGTTCCTCCGCCACCTGCGGCGAGAAGCCGGTGCGGTCGATCTCGAAGGCCTGCAGGTCGGTGGGCGACAGGCCGAACGCCTTGAGCGCCTTGTTGTAGCGCTCGATCAAATGCGGTTCGTCCACCGTGAGCAGGCGGCCGTAAATGAGGGCGCTGTCGCGCAGAAGGGGAAACCGGGACGGCATCAGGCGGCCGCCTTGCGAAGATGTGACGGATGAGCCTCAGGCATTCCACAGCCCCTGCTTCTTCAGATCCTCCATTTCGCGGGCGGCGCGTTCGCGCAGACGGGCATCGCGCAGGAGTTTCTCCACCGCGGCATCGTCGGACTTGTCGGCGTAGCGGAATTCGGAATCGGCGTAGCGGTTGATCTCCTGCATCACCATGTCCATCGAGAACGGCCCGCGCAGTTCCTCGATCATGGCCTTCTTGTCGTCGTAGGGTTTGTGCATGAAGGTTTCGGGCCTGTCGAACCAGTCGTCCGGCAGTTCGATGTCCATGGCGCGCATCTTGATGGCGTCGGTGACGTTCTTGATGGCGCGGCCGGTGAAGCGGGGCTCCGCCTCCTTGATGCGGTGCAGGTAGTCGCCGATGTCGGCCAGCGTCTTTGCTTCGCCGTTCTCCTTCACGTAGCGCTCATAGACCCGCGCAAGCCCGTCTTCCTGTGGCCGGGCATGGCTCTCATAGGCTTCCGAAACCGCGCGCTGGATTTCCTGCGCGGCGTAAAGCTGGTGATCGCCAAGCGGGATTTTATGATTCTTTCCAGCGAGTAGCACGAAGATGTCAATATAGTCCTCGCGCGTCTGCGGCCCGTCCACCAGCCAGCGCGCGCCTGCGCGCTGCCGCAGCGCGTCGTCGACATTCTCGGGATAGTTGGAAAACATGCCGAAGGAACAATTGCCGCGCACGACCGTCGCCGCGCCGGCGAAGGCGTCCATCAGCACGCCGGTGATTTCCTGCTGGCCGGCCGAGGCCCGGTCGTCGGAGCGCTTCGCCGCCACCTGATCGATGTCGTCGATGGTGCCGAAGCCGATGGCGCGCGGGTTGAGCACGTTGGTGATGAACTGGCGGCAGTTCTGGCCCGACTTGCCCTGATAGGACGAGATCTGGTCAACACCGAAATTCTCGTAGACGAAGGGGTAGCCGGCGATCTGGCAATAATCGTTGACGAGGCCGGCGATCATCTGGATCAGGGTCGTCTTGCCGGTGCCGGGCGCGCCGTCGCCGATGAAGGTGAACAGGAAGCCGCCGAGTTCGACGAAAGGATTGAGTTCGCGGTCGAAGTCATAGGCCATCAGCATCTTCGCGAGCTTGACCGACTGGTATTTGGCGATGTGGTTGCCGACCACTTCCTCCGGCTTTTTAAAGCTCATGACCAGCGGCTTGCTGCGCTTGCCGGGCGCCACGTCGAAGCCGTCGAGGGTGAAGTCGTCGGCGTCGATGCGGATATGGCTGTTCTCGAAAGGTCCGAGGGCACCGTCCAGCCGGGTCTTGCGCTGCAGCAGGCCGTCGATGGCCACGCGCGCGAAAGAGCGGGCACGGATCATCAGGTCGGCATCGTCCTTCGCGCCTGTGAGCGCCCTGTCGAGACCGGAAACGATCGACTTTACCGCATCCTGCGGGGTATCGAACAGGAAGTCGGGTTCGGCGAGGTCGTTCGGTGCCTCGCCGTCGCTGTCGATCAACTGGTAGAGATAGGCGGCGAAGCCGAAAGCGGCGATATAGGCGGAGGAGGACAGAAGCTTCCTGAAGCGCGCGGCCTCGTCGCCCTGCAGGGGCGAGCGGGCATTTTGCGCTTGCAGACCTTCGAGGTCGGTGCCCTGCGCAAACACTTCGGCAATGGCCAGCGCCACGGCAATGCCGCGCCGGGCGAGGTAGAGCAGGGTGTGCTGGGGAATGGACAGCAACTGATCGTCGGGATGGATCGCACCCACCGTCTTTGCCAGTTCCACCTCGCGCGTGCGGCGCACCGAGCCAGTCGACACGGTGGAGACGAAGCGGCGGTTGGTGCCGGCCAGCGCCGTGCCAGCCTCGCGGGAAGGGTCCTCCAGCACGACGATGCGCGTGATGAAACTCTGCGCCGTGGCACGGTGCTTCTCTATCGAAGCTTCGGGAATGGTGGTCAGGCCGGTGTCCATGGAGCCTCCGCTTGGCTGATTTCAGACATCGCTGATCACCTGTCCGTTGGACAGGATATGGACCTTGTAGCCCGCGAAAATCTTCTGTGTCTCGCCGGCTGCATAGAGGGCCTGATAGGCCTCGTGCGGCACCAGGGCATGGTTTTCGTAAGCCGATACGCCCTGCCGCGTGGCTTCGAGATCGTCGGTGTCGATGTGGAATTCCTGCGTCGTCTTGGAGCTGGAGAACAGCCCGCGACGGCCGGGCTTCTCGCCTCTGGAAAACACTTCCTGCACGGTCCACGTCAGCAGCCAGGCGTTTTCCGGTTTGCGCACCCGCTCCAGCACCTCGTTGACAACCGAGTTGTTCTCGGTGATGCCGGCCGAATAGAACGGCCCCAGCACCACGCGCCGCAACTGCTTGGGGTGCAGCGTCTCGAAATCCTTGTCGAGATTGCTGGCGATTGTGATTGGCGACAGCGAATAGGCCGAATTGCGCTCGGTGAAGTCGTCGAACCTGTGCGCCAGTTCCGGGTTGAGCAGGCCGTCGACGGGCAGGGGGATTTCCACCTTCGTGTTCAGCTTGCGGTCGTTGTCGACGAGCTGGCGCACGATGGTTTCGGACGAATCTTCCACCGTCGCCATGTAAACCAGCGGCAGGTTGGCGGTGCCGTCGAAGCTTGCCCAGTGGACGAGATAGTAAGGCAGGCCCGATTTCGGGTTGACCGAAACCTTGACGGTCTGGGCGAGCGAGAAGGGGCCGAAGGTTTCCTCATCCCCGACGCCTTCGAGATAGAGGCGCTCGGCCATGGAGCGCTGAAGCGCGGCGGGGAATTCCTTGTTGCGCAGGATGAAGTCGGCCATTTCCCGCCGTAGCTCATCGGCCTGCGGGATTGTGGCGAGGCGCGCTTCGGCCTGCTTGCGGTCGTTTTCCAGCTCCAGCACGTTCTGGAAGACGGGAAATCCGCTTTCGGCGCGCGAGATGCGGAAGCTGTCCTGAAAGTCCAGCCGGTTGCGCCAGCAGGAAAAGGATTTTTCCAGCCGCGAAATATATTCGGCAACGATGGAAGCGACGATATCGTGGCGGTAGAGCGGCGAGCGGTCGTCGCGCAGGAACACTTCCAGCCCGTTCAGCGCCGCCGCGATGGAGGAGAAATAGCGCTCTGCGGCATCGGATTCGGCGTTCATGTAAGGCTCTATTCTATGCCTTCACCCCGGCCTATGCCTTCACATAGTCCGCGGCATTGTGCTTGCGCAGCACATCGTCGAAGCGGCGCGCGAAGGCGTCGTCGGCCAGCTTCTTGCGGCGCTGGATGTCGGCTGTCGCCACCATGTTCTTCTCGTGCAGTTCGAGCAGGTCGCCGATGTGCTTCTGTGCGGCCGCACCGATGCCGGCCATCGTCTCTTCCGCCGTGGTGTCGACACGCGAACCCAGCGTGTTGATCTTGTGGGCGACGTCCTGCTGGGCGGCGGTCTTCAGCGAATCCTCCAGCGCCTTGTAGAGCACGATGCGCTGCTCGGTATCGATGGTCAGCTTGTTGATGAGCGTCGATTGCGCGGCGATCTGGTTGTTGAGCGAATCCACGAAGGTCTGGAACATGGACGTATAGCGTTCCAGCGTCTGGCTCTCGGCCAGCAGTTCCTGCTCCTTCGCCTGCCGCTCATTGTATTCGGTGGCAAGCTTCGAGCGTTCGCCTTCCAGCTCCGTGCGTTCGCTCTGGCTGGTGGACGCGGCGATGCGGTTTTCGATGTCGAGCAGCAGCGGGTTCAGTTCCTCGATGCGCTTTTGCGTGGCGGTGAGGTTCTCGATGGTCGCCTTGCGGCGCTCGATCACCGTGGAAAGGCTCGCCTCAGAGGTCTTGTAGCGCTGGTCGAGCACGTCCTTCTGCGCCTTGAGGATGCCGACGATGGTGTCGGACTTGGTCAGCAGTTCCTGAAGGTTGCCGGCGAGCGACATGTTGCGCACACGCTCGGAACGCAGCCGCTGCTGGCGCTGACGCGAGAAGATGCCGATGAACTTTTCCCATGCCGAATAGTTCTTCATGCTCTCGAACTCGGTGCCGAAGACGTTGGTGGCGTCCTCCAGCCCGATGATGAGATCGGCAATGTTCGCTTCCATCACCTTCTGCTGATTCAGAACGTCCTGAATGCGGGCGCTCTCGATGTCGAAATTGGCGTCGCCGATGGTCTTGTCGGCCTTGGCCAAAGTTTCCAGCACGGAACCAGACTGCTCGATGCGCGAGCGCATGTCCTCGACGGCCTGCTTCGTCTTCGCAATTTCGGCGTCGAAATTCTGCAGCGTCGCCATCGGGTTCTCCACGGTTCAGGACAGGTTCGCGTTCTGCGAGCGGCGAATATAGGCAGGGCCCAGCTTCATGGAAAGGCGCAAGCGATATGCGTCAACGGAAAAACGCAGGATTGGCGCGCGTATCGCGGGCTGCGAAAACGAAAGCGCCCGCCTGCGGCATGCGCAAGGCGGGCGAGAAACGAACAGGGCCAAAGCGTGTCGCTATCTTTCAGGATAGCTCGTTACGCTTCAGGCTCTTGTTTTACGCATGCCGTTGTCCCGAAACTGGTTCCCGTTTTCGGGCGACATGTCCTAAGCTCAGGAAGCGGCGGGTGCCGCCGGCCGTGCCGGACGAGCCGGCATGCGCGGCTTCTTCACCGGCCCGGCAATCAGTCCCTCACGAATGGCAAGCTTGCGAGCTGCCTTGCGCGTCCGGCGGACGGCTTCAGCCTTTTCACGGCCGCGGCGCTCGGAAGGCTTCTCATAGGCGCGGCGCGCCTTCATTTCGCGAAAGATGCCTTCGCGCTGCAATTTCTTCTTCAGGACCCGCAGAGCCTGATCGACATTGTTATCACGGACAAGTACCTGCAATGAACTTCCTTCTTTCTGTTGCTGTGAAAACGGATGGGATACGAAACGGTTCGGCTGGCTCGGAGGCAGCGGAAAATCCCGGCGAATTGTCTCTATATAGGATAAAATCCGGAATTGTGTACTTTTTCGCCGGTTTATTATCGGTTGTGTGGAAAGTGCCTGCAAATGGCCATCGTTTCCAATGCCGGCGCGCGATATGTCGTGGATCGGCAAGTTCGCGGCGCCTGAGAGATCGTGTCGCCGGTTGAAAGGAAATGAGAATAATGTTTGGCTTAAAACAACTCATAACCCCGCGGGCCTCCGGCACCGCCAAAGAGCCAGAATGGGAGAAAAAGATGCCCAGCTTCAAAACAATAGCCGTGTCGCTCGTCTTCACGGCAGCGGCAGGCGGCGCAGCCTTCGCGGCCGAGCCGGCCAGTTGCAAGGCCGTTCGTTTCGCCGATGTCGGCTGGACCGACATCACCGCGACCACCGCAACCGCTTCGGTGATTCTGGAGGCGCTCGGCTATCAGCCTGACGTGCAGGTATTGTCGGTGCCGGTGACTTATGCCTCGCTCAGCGCGAAGGATATCGACGTCTTCCTCGGCAACTGGATGCCGACGATGGAAGCCGACATCAAACCTTACCAGGAAAACGGCACGGTCGACACCGTGGTGACCAATCTGGAAGGAGCGAAGTACACGCTGGCCGTGCCCGCCTATACCTATGAAGCGGGGCTGAAGAGCTTTCAGGATATCGCGAAATTCAAGGACAAGCTCGGCAATAAGATTTACGGCATCGAGGCTGGCAACGACGGCAACCGTGTCGTGCTCGACATGATTTCCGCAAACAAGTTCGATACCTCGGGTTTCGAGCTGGTGGAAAGCTCCGAGGCCGGCATGCTGGCCGCCGTGCAGAAGGCCGTGGGCTCGAAGCAGGATATCGTGTTCCTTGGCTGGGAGCCGCATCCCATGAACGCGAACATCGACATGAAGTATCTTGAGGGCGGCGACGACGTGTTCGGCCCCAATTACGGCGGGGCCACGGTGCTCACCAATGTGCGTGCAGGCTACACCACCGAATGCCCGAACATGGGGGCGTTCCTGAAGAACCTCGTCTTCTCCCTGACGATGGAGAACGAGATCATGGGGGCGATCCTCAATGACAATGCCGAGCCGAAAGCTGCTGCAACGGCATGGCTGAAAGCCAATCCCGAGGCCATCACGCCGTGGCTGCAGGGCGTGACCACCTTCGACGGGGGCGACGCAGACGCTGCCGTGAAATCGGCACTGGGCCTTTGACGATCCGCCAATAACGGAAATGACGCAAATGGTGGACGGCTGCAATTGCTGTCCACCGTTGACGTAACAAAAAACGAAGAGCGGGGAGCATAATGGATCCTGTCTCGGCGTTCATCGCCAGCTTCAAGATCCCGGTCGGACAGTGGGGGAGGTCGTTCTTCACCTTTCTGACCACCAATTTCGAGTGGCTGTTCGATGCGATCGCCGACGGGGTGACGTGGGTTCTCCAGAGCCTCATCGGCATGCTCCTGTGGTTCCCGCCGGTGGTCGTGTTGCTCTTGATCGCGGCGCTTGCGTGGTGGCTGCAACGCTCCTGGAAACTGGCGCTCGCCGTGGCGCTGGGCTTCGGCTTCATCATCAATCAGGGGCTTTGGAAGGATACGGTCGAGACGCTGGTGCTGGTGGTCAGCGCGACTGCCGCCTCCATGGCCATCGGCGTGCCGATCGGCATCTGGGCCGCGCACAACGAACGCGGCTACCGCATCCTTCAGCCGATCCTCGACCTGATGCAGACGATGCCGACATTCGTCTATCTCATTCCGGTGCTCATCCTGTTCGGCCTCGGCATTGCGCCGGGGATGATCGTTACGGTGATCTTCGCATGTCCGGCTCCCATCCGCCTCACCCATCTCGGCATCACCTCCGTGCCCCGGCCGATGATCGAGGCGGGCGAGGCCTTTGGCGCCACCAAGCGCCAGCTTCTGTGGAAGGTGGAGCTTCCGGCGGCGCTTCCCACCATCATGGCCGGCCTTACCCAATGCATCATGCTGTCGCTGTCGATGGTGGTGATCGCGGCACTGATCGGCGCCAACGGGCTCGGCAAGCCTGTGGTGCGGGCGCTGAACTCGGTCAACATTCCGCTCGGGCTTGAAGCCGGCCTCGCCATCGTCATCGTGGCCATCATCCTAGACCGGATGAGCCGCGTCAGGGCAGGAGCCGCACGATGACGGTCGCCGTCGAATTCCGCAATGTCGACATCGTGTTCGGCAAGGACACCGCGCGCGCCCTCGATATGATCGACAAGGGAGCGACGCGGGACGAGGTGCTGGCCAGCACCGGGGCAGTGATTGGCTGCGCGGGCGCCAGCCTCGCCGTCAGCGAAGGCGACATATCCGTGCTGATGGGCCTTTCGGGCTCCGGCAAGTCCACGCTGCTGCGGGCCGTCAACCGCCTCAACGTCGTCAGCCGCGGCGAGGTTCTGGTGCGGGACGGCAACGACATGATCGATGTCGTCAACTGCAACGACGCGACGCTGCGCCATCTGCGCCAGAAAAAGGTCGCGATGGTGTTCCAGCAGTTCGGCCTGCTTCCATGGCGCACGGTGGAGGAGAATGTCGGCTTCGGGCTTGAGCTTGCCGGGGTGCCGGAAGCGGAGCGCCGCGAGCGCGTTGCTCGCCAGCTCAAGCTGGTCGGCCTCCAGCAATGGGCCGGCAAATATGCGCACGAGCTTTCAGGCGGAATGCAGCAGCGGGTCGGGCTGGCGCGCGCTTTCGCCACTGAAGCGCCGATCCTGCTGATGGACGAGCCGTTCTCGGCCCTCGATCCGCTCATCCGCACCAAGTTGCAGGATGAATTGCTCCAGCTCCAGAGCGAGCTGAAGAAGACGATCATCTTCGTCTCGCACGATCTGGAAGAGGCGCTGAAGATCGGCACCACCATCACCATCATGGAGGGTGGCCACATCATCCAGACAGGCACGCCCGAGGATATCGTGCTGAAACCGCAGAACGACTATGTGCGCGACTTCATCGCGAACGTGAATCCGCTGTCGGTGCTGACGGCGTGGAACGTCATGCGCATGAAGCACGAGCTGGATCACGACGCCGACGGATGGGTGTGGCTCGACCGCCGTGCCACGACGCGCTTCAGGCTTGATGCCAACGATCTTGTCGTCGCCGCCGAACGCAACGGCCAGCCGGCGGACTGGGTGTCCTGCGAAGATGTGGAAAAGCTGCCGGAAGATTGCTCACAGGTGTTCTGGGCGACACCCGGAACGCCGCTGAAGACGGTGATGCTGGCCATGCAGCGTTCGCAGACGGCCCCGGTCGCCCTGTTCGACGACCAGTCGCGCTTCGTGGGTTCGATCGGCATCCGCGATGTGCTGACGGCGGTTCTCAGGCGGTAAAGCATTTTGCAGTCAGACGGTATCGTCTGACGTCGCACAAACGCAGCCTGCTGCTCCAGCGCCACGACAGCGCCTGTCACTCCGCCCGTTGGGGATCAGCGCCCTTCGCGATACCACATGCCGCCAAGCGCCAGCAGAAGCAGGCTGAGGCCGAGGAAACCGCCGAACAGGGGCACGCTGCTGACGGATTTCAGCACGCTGTCTTCCGTGTTGCGCAGGCCGATCCAGTCATTGCCGGATGCCTGTGCTGATGGGCGCACGGGCACCACCGAAGGCAGGTCGACTCCCGCCGGATCGGAGCCCGCCAGCCGGCGCACGCTGCCGCCGACCGCTTCGGCCACTGGTTTCAGCTTGTCGGGCGTTGAGAGCACATCGGTAAATTCAGGCGAATTCACTGGCCCGACATGGGCAAGAGTGGAGAGGTCGCCATTGGTGACCTGATAGAGGCCGATCTCGTCGGTCTCGAGGCTGCCGGTGAAAATGCCCGGTTCGGACTGGGAAAGCCGCACATCGACCGTCTTGCCCGATGGGGTCGTCACCTGCACGGGGCCGGGATCCTCGCTCATCGTCTGGCGGCGGATGTCCAGCACCATGCCGCGGCCATCGGCCGTCAGCCTTTCCTCCTCAAGCTCGGGCTCCTTCATCAGCCAGTGGGCAAGGCGCCGGTAAAGCTGGACATGCGGACCGCCGCCCTCGTAGCCGCGCGCCCACAGCCAGCCCTGATCGGACAAAAGCATGCCGACGCGGCCTTCGCCCTTGTGGTCGAGCAGGAGCAGGGGCTGCTCGTCCGCCCCCTTCATGACCACCTCGCCCTGCGGGTTCTCGATGCGCACGGTGCGGAACCAGCGGCCCCAGCGCGGGGGCTCACTGGCCGAGCCATCGAGCCCGCGCGTCACCGGGTGGCGCTGGCCAAGTTCGGTCAGGCGCGGATAGAAAGCCTTGTCGATGACGTCGCCGGTCGGCATGGCGGGCAGGGCGGACATCAGCGGCGTGTTGGCGATGGTGCTGTAGCCGGCATATTCAGGCCCGGCCGCGATCAGCAGGGCGCCGCCGTTTTCGACATATTCGGCGATGTAGTCGTAATAGAGGATCGGCAATACGTCGCGGTGCTGGTAGCGGTCGAAGATGATGAGATCGAACTCGTTGATCTTCTCGACGAACAGTTCGCGCGTCGGAAACGCGATCAGCGACAATTCGTGGATCGGCGTCGCATCCTGCTTTTCCGGCGGGCGCAGAATGGTGAAGTGGACGAGATCCACCGAAGCGTCCGACTTCAGCAGGTTGCGCCAGGTGCGCTCGCCCGCATGGGGCTCGCCCGACACCAGCAGCACGCGCAGGTTCTCGCGGATGCCGTCGATCAGCGCGATGGTGCGGTTGTTGGTGTCGGTGAGTTCACCTTCCTCCACGGGGATGGACAACTCGACGATGTTGCGGCCGGCATTGGGCACGATGATCTGCAGGGGCATTTCACGGCCGACCTGCGCCTGTGTGACGCCTGCCTGCCTGCCATTGATGGCGATGTTCACATCGACCGTTCCCTGGTTCCCGTCGGTGGCGAGGACCCTGTAGGTCATGTCGAGCGGCTTGCCGACGAGGCCGAAGCGCGGTGCCTTCTCGAAGCGGATGCGGCGATCCTTCTCGCCCTCATGGCCGGTGATCAGGGCATGGAGAGGCGCGTCGAAATCGGGCGCGGTGGCGGGCACGTCATGCACCTGACCGTCGGTGATCATCACGGCACCGGCGATGCGGGAGTTGGGCACGTCGCGGAATGCGTTCTGCAACGCCGAGAAAAGCCGCGTTTCGGTGCGGTCGCCGGCAACAGTGTCGCTGCGGCCCGTCTCGACGACGCGCACATCGAACTGGCCGAAACGGGCGAGGCGCTCCTTCATGCCGGCAAGGGCAGCTTCGGCCTGCTGTTCGCGCTCGCCGATGGACTGGCTCTGGCTGCGGTCGACAACGAGTGCGACGACGCTTTGCAGGGGCTCGCGCTCCTCATCCAGCAGCACCGGGTTGAGCAGGGCGGCGGCGAGCGCAGCCAGCGCAATGGCGCGCATGACCGCGCCGCGTTGGCGCAGGAACAGCCCGGCAAGCGCCAGCAGGGTCAGAGGAATGAACACGGCCGCCAGAAGGGGCCATGAAAGCAGCGGTTCGAAGGAAAGCGACCAGTTGTTCATGCGCTTACTGCCCCAGCCGTTCGAGCAGGATCGGCACATGCACCTGATCGGACTTGTAGTTGCCCGTCAGCATGTACATCATGATGTTGACCCCGCCGCGCAGCGCATAGACACGCTGCATCGGATCGGGCGGGACGGTGGGAAACAGCGGGTCTCCACCGGCATCGACTGCCCATGCGCCGGCAAGATCATTGGCGGTTATCAGGATGGGCGACACGCCGTCGCCGGTGCGCACGGGGCGGTTGTCGTCGTTGGAGGCGTCGAGCGATGCTTCCACCCACATCGGGCTGCCGTTGAAGCGGCCGGGAAACTCGGGGACCATATAGAACGACTTGGTCAGCACATGGTCTGCCGGCACCGGCTCCAGCGGCGGTATGTTGAGGTTGCCCAGAATGTCGCGCAGACGCTGGGTGGCGGGGCTGGCCGAGCCCTCACCAAAGCCGCTCGAATACTGGTCGCGCGTATCGAACAGCACCGTTCCGCCCTGACGCATATAGGCGTCGATGCGTGCGATGGCGTCTTCGTCCGGCATCGGGGAGGCCGGATCGATCGGCCAGTAGATCAGCGGGTAGAAGGCCAGTTCGTCTTTCGCGATATCCACGCCTGTGGGTTCTCCCGGTTCCATCGAGGTTTTCTCGACGAGAAAGCGAGTGAGGCCCTGAAGGCCGGCGCGGCTGACGGCGTCGACGCCCGAGGTGCCGGTGATCACATAGGCGAGCCGCGTGGTCGAAATCGCCTCAATGGATGCGGCATCGTCCGGTTTTGCATCCTGCGCGGAAGCATTCTGGACGAGCATGACAGAAAGGGAAACGGCGAGCAGCAGGGACGCGGCAGCAGTGGTGGCGGCCGCATTGCGGCCCTTGCGCCGCCGTGCCAGAACACCGCCCATCCACAGAACCGCCAGCGTGTCGAGCGCCATCAGCACAAGCGCAGCAGCGATGAAGGGACCCTTGAGGAGACTCGATTCATCGAAGGCATAGGCGATCTCCGTCACCGGGACCTGTGCCTGCGGCCGTTCGATCGGCAGCAGCCTGCTTTCGGAGGAAAGCAGATTGTGGGCCACCACGCCGGCTTCCGAACCATAAAGGCCGGGTGGGTTCTCCATCGTCACCGCAGCGCCGGAGCCTGGTGTCAATGGCCGTGCCTCGGGAGAGGGGGGAACAAGGGCGCCATCGGCGGCGATCATGCGGTAAGGCGCGAGCGCTGCCGGCGTGGCGTCGGCCGGCGTCTCAATGCTGCCCTGATTGCGCGAGAGCAGCACGACGCGCTGGAGCATCTCCACGAAGCTGCCGGAGATCGGCAGGTTCGACCATGTCGCGGTCGGCGCGATGTGGAAGAGCACGATGCTGCCCTTGCCGCGCTTCGCACCCGTCACCAGCGGCGTGCCATCGGCAAGGCTCGCCCATGTGCGATCGACGATATCCGCCGAAGGCTCGGCCAGCACCTGCCGGCTGACCGTCACCTCGCGTGGCGGGGTGAGATCGGCGAAGGGGCCGGACGGAGGAAACTCGGTCACCGGCTGCGGCGTGGTCCACGAAAGCGCGCCGCCGAAATTGCGCTCGCCGCCGCGCAGCCGCACGGGCAGCAGATCGTCGTTGCCGGCATTGGCAAGCCGGGGACCGGCGAAACGCACCAGCGTGCCGCCGCCCTGAACCCAGTCGGCGAGCCTCGCCCGCGCCTGTTCGGGCATGGCGCCGACATCGGACATGATGATCATAGCCGGCTTCTGGTCGAGAATTTGCGGAATGGCCTCGGCAAGATCGGGATTCGACGGCTCGATCAGATCGGCGAAGGGAGAAAGCGCGCGGCGGATATAGTAGAGCGGGGACAAAAGCGGCTGCGCCTGATCGGCTTCTGATTGCGAGATCAGCCCGACGCGGCGGCGTCTGGAGCTTTCGTCCAGAACCCGCACCGCGCCGGCGTGGCGTTCGCCGTCCAGCGCGACGGAGGCGAAGTCGTTGCGCAGTTCGAATGGCACGGTCATCGTCGCGGTGGCGGTGTCCTCGCCGGCACTGAAGGCGAGCACGGCATCGGCGATGCGGCGGCCCTTGTCGTCGAACGCGCCGGCAGTCAGACGGGCGGGCGCGGCATTGCCGGGTGCGCGGATCGCCGTCAGCGAGAAGCCGTCAACCTCGTTCTCCGTCGCCTTCAGCGCGATCGGTGCGATGCGTTCGGGTGCGGCCCATATGAGGCTTGCCGCGCCACGCGCCAGAAGTGCTGCGAAAGCCGGCCTGTCGTCCGGAGCTTCCAGGCCATCGCTGAGCACGGCGATGCCGGCGCCCGGCATCGCTGCGAGTGCTTCGCCAACACGCGCATAGATCGCCTGCCGGTCGGTCGGGATCGGGCGCAGCATGGTCGCGCGCAGGCGATCGAGCGCGGCGTTGGCGTCGAAGGGGCCGATATCGGCATTAGGCTTTTCGGCGGTGAAGGCGAGTATCACCGGAATGTCGGACGTGCCGGCATCCGCGATAAGGCGCCGGGCGGTGGCAACGCGCTTGTCCCAGTCAGGTGCGGAGGCCCAGCCATTGTCGATGACCAGCGCGAGGCCGGCTCCGCGCGCAGGCGCTTCCTCGCGCGGATTGAGCACCGGGTCCGCGAGCGCCATGATGACGAGCGCGGCCATGAGGAGACGCAGAAGCGTCAGCCACCACGGGCTTTGCCGTGGTGTTTCCTCGCGCTTGAGCACGCGGGCAAGGATCTTCAGCGGCGGGAACAGCTCGGTCTGGGGTCTGGGCGGGGTGAAGCGCAGCAACCACCAGATCACCGGCAGCGCCAGCAGCCCGAACAGCACCATGGGCGCTCCGAAGGAGAGCGGCAGCCAGCTCATGCCGATTGCCTCCCTGTTTTTGCCTGAGCATCAAAACCGCCGGCGGCGCTCAGCGCCGCATGCAGGCGCACCAGCGCCTCGGAGGCAGGCCGATCGGTGTGGCTGACGGTGAAACTCCAGTCGTGGCGTCTGGCATGGGCCGCAAGCTCCTCGCGACGCGCCACATACAGACGCCGATAATCGGGGGCCAGCATCTCGGCGCGGCCTGCGGTCAGCTTGTCGCCGCTTTCGGGATCGGTGAATTCCGTACGGCCAGAATAGGGGAAGGTTTCCTCGGCCGGATCGGCAATCTCGATCAGATGGGCGCGCACGCCGTTGCGGGTCAACACGTCAAGCCAGCCGAGCGTGTCCTCGACCGGATCGAGGAAGTCGCTGATCAGGACCACATCGCTGAAGCGCCGGATCCCGGAGAGGTCAGGCCTGTCCGGCAGTGCCGCCGCATGGGCGAGATGCGAGGCGATGCGCTCTGCGCCGTTGCGGGCGCTGAAGGGGTCCGTGAGACCCGGCCAGCCGATGCGCTCGCCGCCGCGCGACAGGAGCTCCGCCGCGGCGAGCGCCAGAACCAGCGCGCGCGATTGCTTGGATACGGTGGCGAGCGTCGATTTGTAGAGCATTGAGGCCGACATGTCCGCCCACAGCCACACGGTGTGCGCGGCTTCCCATTCGCGGTCGCGGAGATAGGTGTGGTCGTCGCGGGCGGAGCGGCGCCAGTCGATGCGACTGACCGACTCGCCATCCACATAGGGCCGGAACTGCCAGAAATTCTCGCCGATGCCGCGTTTGCGGCGGCCATGCCAGCCCGAAACCACCGTGTTGACGATACGGCGTGCCTCGATCAGCAGGTCCGGCACGAGGGCGGCCCGCTGGCGTGCCCTTGCCAGCGCCTCGCGCGCTTCGGCAGGAGCCTGAAACTCGCCGATCCTGGCCATCAGACCGCCTTTGCAAGCCTCGCCACGACATCGCGCACGCTCATGCCTTCGGCGCGTGCAGCGAAGGTCAGGGCCATGCGGTGCTGAAGGACCGGCTCGGCCAGCGCTTTCACGTCGTCGACGGAGGGAGCCAGACGCCCGTCATAGAGGGCGCGGGCGCGGGCGCACAATGTCAGCGCCTGGCTGGCGCGTGGGCCGGGGCCCCACGCCACGTCGCGGTCGGTTTCGGCATCGCCCTGTCCGGGGCGCGCCGAGCGCACCAGCTTCAGGATCGCGTCGACAACGGTTTCCGGCACCGGCATGCGGCGGATGAGGGTCTGGACTTCCCGCAGCCGCTCCGGTGTGAGGATGTTGGCGGCGCGGGCCTCGGACGTTCCCGTCGTTTCCAGAAGAATGCGGCGCTCTGCATCCATATCCGGGTAGAGGATGTCGATCTGCATCAGGAAGCGGTCTAGCTGGGCCTCGGGCAGGGGATAGGTGCCTTCCTGCTCCAGCGGGTTCTGGGTCGCCAGCACATGAAAAGGTGCGGGCAGGTCATAGCGCTGGCCGGCAACGGTGACGTGGTATTCCTGCATGGATTGCAGCAGGGCCGACTGGGTGCGCGGCGAGGCGCGGTTGACCTCGTCGGCCATCAGCAATTGCGCGAAGATGGGGCCGGGAATGAAGCGGAAGGAACGGCGGCCATTCTCGTCCTGCTCCATCACTTCCGAACCCAGAATGTCGGAGGGCATGAGGTCCGGCGTGAACTGCACGCGGCGGGTATCGAGGCCGAGCACAATGCCCAGTGTTTCCACCAGCTTGGTCTTGGCAAGGCCTGGCACGCCGACCAGCAGCGCATGGCCGCCCGCCAGAAGCGCCACGAGGGTGCGCTCGACCACGCTTTCCTGACCGAAGATCACTCTGCCGACGCCGTCGCGCACTGCCGAAATGTCGGCCAGAGCCTTTTCGGCCTGTGCGATCATGTCCTTTTCGCTGATCGGGCTTTCGGTGACGATGACGCTCATGGTGCCTCGGTCCTCTGGTTTCGGCCCTGCTTGCGGGCAATGGCCTGCCCACGATGCCGTGACTCGCAGCATTGCATAAAGACGTGAAGAGTCTAAATCACAGGCTAAGGCTGACAAGCGCGACAACAGTGACTATTTCGTGACCATGAGCGAACGCAAGCCAGAACAGGAACAAGGTCTCGCAGCCGCCGCAGATGCCGGCGGACTGGAGGCGCTGATCGCCCGCGCGACCCGGCCCGGCAAGGGCCTGCCGCCTGTGGACAAGTGGAATCCGGATTTCTGCGGCGATCTCGATATGGAGATTCGCGCCGACGGAACGTGGTTCTATCTCCGCACGCCGATCGGGCGCCCCGCGCTTGTGCGGCTCTTCTCCACCGTGCTGCGCAAGGACGAAGATGGCCGCACCTATCTGGTGACGCCGGTGGAAAAGGTCGGCATCCGCGTCGTCGATGCACCCTTCGTGGCCGTCGAGGCGGATGTGTCCCAGCGGGACGGGCGGCAGATCGTTACCTTCCGCACCAATGTCGGCGATGTCGTCGAGGCCGGCCCCGATAATCCGATGCGCTTTGTCGAGGAAGAAGAAACCTGCGGGCTGAAGCCTTACGTTCTGGTGCGGGGTCGGCTGGAAGCGCTGGTTTCGCGCCCGGTCATGTACCAGCTTGTCGAGCATGGCGAAGAGGTGGAGACACCGCAGGGCCCGATGTTCGCGCTGCGCTCCAATGGCGAGGTTTATCCGATCATGCCGGCCGCCCGGCTGAAACAGCTCAGCGGTTGATTGCCATGGCTCCGAAATCTCCGTTTTCGGCCGAAGGTTTTCGCATGCGCGCGCTGGCGCAGTCACCCGTACAAGCGCCGGGTCAGGTCTATGGCGATCATCGTTTCAATCCGGGCCATCCACGGCTCGCGCTGGAAACCATGAAGTTGCGGCCGGCAGCGGTGCTGATCCCGGTGGTGGACCATGGCGACGAGGCCACAGTGCTGCTCACCAAGCGCTCCGAGACGCTGCGCAATCATACCGGGCAGGTGGCATTTCCCGGCGGGCGCGTCGATGCCACCGATCCCACGCCGGAATACACGGCGCTACGCGAGACGCAGGAGGAAATCGGCCTGCCAGACAAGTTCATCGACGTGGTGGGGCGGATGCCCGACTATGTGTCGGGCAGCGGTTATCTCATCTCGCCAGTACTTTCGGTGGTGAAGCCCGGTTTCCGCCTCGACCTCAACCCGCAGGAGGTGGATACGGCCTTTGAGGTGCCGCTGCGCTTCCTCATGGACCCGGTCAACCATCGCCGCGACAGCCGCATGTGGAACGATCTCGAATGGTACTTCTACGAGATGCCTTATGACGGCCAGCGCATATGGGGTGTGACTGCCGGCATCATCCGCACCCTTTATGAAAGGCTCTATGCGTGAGCGACAAGGTAAGCATTGCCGGGCGTGGCGACTGGCTGGCGGATGAGCATCTGCAGCGCCTGCTTTCGGTTCTGAGCGAAGAGGGCGGGGAAGCCCGTATCGCGGGCGGCGCAGTGCGCAACGCATTGCTCGGCCAGCCCGTCGCGGATGTCGACATCGCGACGACCAACCTGCCGGCCGAGACCATGCGCCGCGCCAGGGAGGCAGGTTTCAAACCTGTCCCGACAGGCATTGACCATGGAACGATCACGGTGGTTGCCGGCGGGCGGCCGTTCGAGGTGACGACGCTGCGTGCCGATGTCGAGACGGACGGTCGCCATGCCCGCGTCGCCTTCGGGCGTGACTGGAAAGCGGATGCGGAGCGGCGCGATTTCACCATCAACGCACTCTACGCCGAAGCCGACGGCAGGGTCATCGACTTCGTTGGCGGGCTGGCCGACATCGAGGCGCAGCGGCTGCGCTTCATCGGTGATCCGGAAGCGCGCATCCGCGAGGACTACCTGCGTATTCTGCGGTTTTTTCGCTTCTTCGCCTGGTATGGTGGCGGCCGGCCTGATGGTGAAGGTCTGAAAGCCTGCGCGCGTCTGAAGGAAGGTCTCGACCGGCTTTCGGCGGAACGCGTCTGGGCGGAACTGAAGAAGCTGCTTTGTGCGCCCGATCCGTCCCGGGCACTGTTGTGGATGCGCCAGTCCGGCGTGCTGTCGCGCATTCTTCCCGAAAGCGAGAAATGGGGCATCGACGGAATCCACGCGCTGGTGCGCGCCGAGGGCGATCTTGGCTGGCCGGTGGACGCCATGCTGCGGCTGGAAACGATGCTGCCGCCGGATGCGGCGCGCATGAAGGCTCTGGCAAAGCGGATGCGCATGTCACGGGCGGAAGCGGATCGTCTGGACAGGTGGGCGTTTGCACCCGCCGTCCGGCCCGGCACGACTGAAGGCGCGCTTGCCCGCGAGCTTTATGAGGGCGATGCGCAGGCCCTGGGCGATCGGCTGGCGATCGCCCTTTCAGCAGCGCGGGCCCGCGCTGCTGAAGACGACAAGGCGCTGTTGGAGGCTGGCGGTTATGCCCGGCAACTCGGCTTCGTCCGGAAATGGACGAGGCCGGAGTTCCCGCTCAAGGGCGCCGACCTGACGGCACTCGGCATCGCGCCCGGCCCAATCCTCGGAACGCTGCTCAGGCGGCTTGAGCAGGAGTGGATCGCAAGCGGTTTCATGCTCGGACGCGATGCGTTGCTGGAGCGCGCGACGGAAGAGATCAGGCCGCGTCCCTGATCTTCTCGATGCGCGAGCGTATGGCCTCGATCATCGTTTCACGAATGACGCTCTCGCCGTGTGTCTCACGCATGTGCTCGACGGCGCGGCGCATCACTTCCGCTTCCTCGTCTGCGCGGGTGTGCCATTCGCAGCCCGGGACGAGCGAACCACAGTGAAATTGCTTCATCGGTGTCTCCTTTCCTCGTCTTCAATGGAGTGCGAGCATAACACATCAGGCGCGAAGTCGATCCATATGGTGATCAAATTTGATGGCAAGGGATCGGCATATCAGGCGCAGCAGCCGGCTGCGCCTGATATGCGACGGCCGGGAAAACGCTATTTCACGACCGTGACGGACTCGGCGATCTTGTTCTTGCCGCTCATATCCCAGTTCACCGACACCTTCTCGCCGACCTTGAGGCCCGGATTCCTGAATGTCTTCGCCAACTGGAAGGCCGAGCCGTCCTGAAGGACAAGCGTCTTGCCGGCGGTGAACTGCCTGATCTGGCCGGTGGTCTGGTGCGGAGCGGCGAATGCCGCCGAACCGCCGGCGAGGAGAAGGGTTGCAACAGTCGAAACAACAAGCGTGCGCATGGCAGGCTCTCCGTGAGATCGCGAACCCCGATGCTTTTGCAGGGTCCGGATTGAGCGGACCGTCCGGACACGTCGGGTCGCGGTCCGGGCTTGACGAACCGCCGGCGTTTCCCGGTCCGTCATGAAATTTATTCCTGATTTTTCAGCAGGATATTAGACTAAAAAGAAATTTTTCAGGGGCGTGGACGCCACAATCGCTGTCCGATTTCTCAATCTGGGCAAGGATTGTGGCGTCGGCTCTTTTCACGGAAATTTTAGCGCCGGACAGGGCGTATCAGGGCCATTTCGCTTCCGGGGGCAGGCTGGAAAGGATGGAGTTGACGTTGCCGCCGGTCTTCAGGCCGAAGGTGGTGCCGCGGTCATAGAGCAGGTTGAACTCCGCGTAGCGGCCGCGGCGGATCAGTTGCTCCTCGCGGTCCTGCTCGGTCCAGCCGTCATTAAAGTTCCTGCGCACGACGTGCTGGTAGGCAACCAGGAAGGCGCGGCCGACATCCTGCACGAAGGCGAAGTCGGCTTTCCAGCCGCCCTTGTCGTCTGGCGAATGCAGCCAGTCGAAGAAGATGCCGCCGATGCCGCGCGGCTCGTTGCGGTGCGGCAGGAAGAAATATTCGTCGCACCAGTCCTTGTAGCGGCCGTAATCGACGATGCCGGCATGCTTGTCGCAGGCGAACTGCATGGCGCGGTGGAAGGCCACCGTGTCGGGGTCTTCCTGCGTGCGCCGCCGGTCGAGAACAGGGGTGAGGTCGGCGCCGCCGCCGAACCACTGGCGCGAGGTGACGACCATGCGCGTGTTCATGTGGACGGTCGGCACGTTCGGGTTCCATGGATGCGCTATCAGGGAAATGCCGCTCGCCCAGAAGCGCGGATCTTCGTCCGCGCCGGGAATGTGGCTGCGGAACTCGGGCGAAAACTCGCCATGGACGGTGGAGGTGTGAACGCCGACCTTCTCGAACAGGCGGCCCTTCATGATCGACATGACGCCGCCACCGCCGCGACCTTCGTCGCGATCCCAGGGCGTGCGCTCGAAGCGGCCGGGCGTCCATGAGGATTGCGGGCCGGACAATTCGTCCTCAAGGCTTTCGAAAGCCGCACAGATGCGGTCGCGCAATTCCTCGAACCAGAACCTTGCCGTCTGCTTTTTTTCTTCGATGTCGGCGGGCAGTCCTGCCGGAATGTCGGGTCGCTGTTGCACTGGCATCTCCGCTTGCGGACCCCGTGGTCCGTAAAATGACTCGTCTTTTGTGGCCGTGATCCCTAATCTCTGTGAAGCAAGCGTCAAGGAGGCTTTTTTGCGAACGCCCGCAAGACCGCCGCTGGATGGGCTGAAGAAGCGGCTGGAACGAAGCCGCATGGAGCGCGGCGGCAAGTCGCGCGACGGTTTCCTGAGGGAGACCTTCGTGCTGTCGCGCCCGGAGGCGCGCGCCAAGGCGCAGGAATGGTTCAAACGCTGGCCGAAGCAGGCTTACTGGACCGAAATCGAGAGCTGGTTCGAGCGTCCGGGCGACGTGATCGAATTCACCATACGCCGGCTTCCGGCGGCGGATTGAAACGCCTCAGCGCAATTGCCGGAGCGCTTCGCCAGCCACCATGGCGGCCGACAGGGCTATATTGATGCTGCGGGCGCCTTCGACCATCGGGATGGTGAGGCGCGCATCGGCGCTGTCATGCACGCGTTCGGGAACGCCGGCCGATTCGCGCCCGAACAGCAGCGTGTCGGAGGAAGCGAAGTCAAAATCCGTATAGGAGGCCTTGGCTTTGGTGGAGAGCAGCACCAGACGCCGGCCTCTCTGCCGCCTTTCTTCCTCGAAGGCGTTCCAGTCGACATGGCGAGTAAGGGCGGCCATCTCCAGATAATCCATGCCCGCCCGTTTCAGGGCACGGTCGGAAACGTCGAATCCTGCCGGTTCGATCAGGTCGACGTCGAGCCCCAGACAGGCGGCCAGCCGCAATATGGTGCCGGTATTGCCGGCGATGTCGGGCTGGTAGAGTGCGATGCGGGGGCGGTTTGCGGGAGACATGTCGGGTCACGGGTTCCGTTGCAGTTCGGCCACAGGCGGCGCGGGCATTGTCCGCTTGCCCGGATGAGGTCTGGCCATGATTTGCGAATGGATATATAGACACTCCATTGTCAACTCGAACCGAAGGAGGCGGATATGCATATGCCGATGCACCCAATCATGTACCGTCTCCCGCCAGTCGCCTGATGGCGGCAGTCGGTTCGACGTTTATCTGATCTAACAAGCACGCTCGATTCGATTTCCGCTGGAACCACGCGTGGTGTCCTGCAGGAATCCCGACTTGTCTCGTCCATCAGATCCTCAAGCTGCCGCCTCGTTCCGTGTCCTGTCGTGGGCATTCGGCGAGGCAGCCCTATATTCCCCGCATGCGGCTGCTTTCGTGGCTGTTTTTCCGGCTTTCCAGGGTCGGTGCGCGGGCATCGAAATTTGAACGCAAGAGAACAAAGATGTTTCGCTGGTTTGAAAAGAGGCTCGATCCCTTCCCCACAGAGGAGACGGCAGAGCCGCCCAAAACCCTCATTGCCTTCTGTGTGCATTTCACGCGCGGCGCATGGCCATACATTGCCATCGATGCGGTCCTGATCGCTGCCATTGCCATTACGGAAGTGTGGATGTTCCAGTTCCTCGGCTCGATCGTGGACTGGCTGTCGGCGCATGATCGCGAGACCTTCCTGCAGACGGAAGGCTGGAAGCTGGCCGGCATGGCCTTTGTCGTGCTGGTTCTGTTGCCGGGTACGGTGTGGTTCCAGTCGCTCATCCACACGCAGACGCTGATGGGCAATCATCCGATGCGCATCCGCTGGCAGGTGCATCGCTACCTGCTCAAGCAGTCGATGACCTTCTATCAGGACGAGTTCGCCGGCCGCATCGCCACCAAGCTGATGCAGACGGCGCTGGCGGTTCGCGACTGCGTGATCAAGCTGGTCGACGTGCTCAACTATGTCGTCGTCTATTTTCTCGGCGTGCTGGTTATCGTCGGATCGGCCGACTTGCGGCTGGCCGCCCCGCTGCTGGTGTGGCTGGTGGGCTATCTGTTCCTGCTGAAGTATTTCGTGCCGCGGCTGGGCAAGGTGGGCAAGGAACAGGCCGACGCGCGCTCGCTGATGACCGGGCGCATCGTCGACAGCTACACCAACATCCAGACGGTGAAGCTGTTCTCGCACGCAAGGCGCGAAGCAAGCTATGCGCGCGAAAGCATGGCGCTGTTCCTCGACACCGTCTACCGGGCGATGCGGCTGGTGACGAGCCTCTACGGGGTTCTCTACCTGCTGAACTCGATGCTTCTGGTTGCCGTGGCTGGCCTGTCGATCTGGCTGTGGCTGGGCGAACAGGTGTCGATCGGCGCCGTCGCGGTGGTCATCGGCCTCGTGCTGAGGCTGTGGGGCATGTCCCAGTGGATCATGTGGGAAGTCTCGGCGCTGTTCGAGAACATCGGCACGGTCCAGGATGGCATCGGTTCGATCTCGATCCCGCGTCAGGTCGAGGACAAGCCGGGCGCAAAGGAGCTGGTGGTCGACAAGGGAGAAATCCGTTTCGACGACATCGGTTTCCACTATGGGAAGAAGAGGGGCATCATCGAGCACCTGTCGCTGACCGTGAAGCCGGGCGAGAAGGTGGGCGTCGTCGGCCGCTCGGGCGCGGGCAAGTCGACGCTCGTCAACCTGTTGCTGCGTTTCTACGATCTCGAGCGCGGACATATCCTGATCGACGGGCAGGACATTGCCGATGTGACGCAGGATTCGCTGCGCGCCCATATCGGCATGGTCACGCAGGACACTTCGCTCCTGCACCGCTCCGTGCGCGACAACATCCTCTACGGCCGCCCCGATGCAACCGAGGCGATGGTGATCGAGGCGGCACGGCGGGCCGAGGCGCTGGATTTCATCGCCGGGCTTTCCGACGTCAAGGGTCGCAAGGGACTGGATGCCCTTGTCGGCGAGCGCGGCGTGAAGCTGTCGGGCGGCCAGAGGCAACGCATCGCCATCGCGCGTGTTATGCTGAAGGACGCACCGATTCTCATCCTTGACGAGGCGACGTCCGCGCTCGACTCGGAAGTCGAATCCGCCATTCAGGAGAACCTCTACAGGCTCATGCAGGGCAAGACCGTCATCGCCATCGCTCACCGGCTTTCGACCATCGCGGCGATGGACCGGCTGGTGGTCATGGATAAGGGCCGCGTCATCGAGGAAGGCACCCATGACGAGCTGATCGAAAGGGGCGGCCTCTATGCGCAGCTCTGGCAGCGTCAGTCCGGCGGTTTCCTCGTCGATGACGGACAGCATGAGCCGGCTGCCCGCATGAAACTCGAACTTGGAGAAGAACCGGCCGAATGATCGACGCATGCTCCACCGAGCGGCAATCTTTCCACGCTGAACCGGCGGAGCAGCCGCGATGATGAAGGCCATCTACAACTGGTTCGAGGAGCGGGTCGATCCGTTCCGGGAGCCCGCGAACCTGAGGCCGCCGGCAAGTGTCGGCGGCTTCCTGTGGCACTATGTGGGGCAGGCGAAGTTCGCGTTCTTCGCCATGCTGATCATCGGCGGCGTGGCGCCGCTGGTGGAGGCGGGACTGTTTTACTTCGTCGGACGGCTGGTCGACATACTCGACCAGCTTCCTTCCGAACGCAGTTGGGTAGCGCTCTGGGATGCCGCAGGCTGGGAACTGATTTTCATGGTCGCGGTGGTGCTGGTCGGCCGCACCATCGTGGTCAGCCTTTCTGCCCTGCTGAACGAGCAGACCATAACGCCGGGCTTCTACAATCTTGTGCGCTGGCAGGCGCACCGGCATGTGTCGCGCCAGTCCTATTCCTTCTTCCAGAACGATTTCGCCGGCCGCATCGCCACCAAGGTGTGGCAGGCGGGGCAGGCGACTGGCGACCTGATGGAGAGCTTCATCGAGGTCGTGTGGTTCATGATCGTCTATACGGTCACGACGCTTGTGCTGGTGGCCGGTCTCGACTGGCGGCTGGCGGCGCTTGTCGTCGTCTGGATCGTTGCCTTCGGCTGGCTGGCGCGCATCTATGTGCCTGAAATCCGCAAGCATGCGGAAGCCACCGCCGAAGCGGGTTCGATGATCAATGGCCGCATCGTCGATTCCTATTCGAATGTGCAGACGCTGAAGCTGTTCGCTGCCGATGGCGACGACCGCTACCTGCGCAATGGCTTCGACATTTTCCTGGGCGCTTTGCGTCCCTTTACGCGCCGCCTGACCGGCGTGCGCATGGCGCTGACGGCGCTTTCGGGCGTCATGATCACGCTGATCGCCTGCTTCTCCATCTATCTGTGGGTCGAGGGCGCCATCACCGTCGGCGCGGTGGCCTTCACGCTGTCGCTGGTGCTGCGTCTCAACATGCTGCTCGGCCGCCTGATGATGCAGCTCAATGGCATCCTGCGGAATCTGGGCGTGCTGGAAAACTCCAAGGAACTGATCTCGCAGCCGCTCGGGCTGGTCGATGCGCCCGATGCGAACGAGCTTGTCGTCACCGGCGGATGCATCGAAGTCAGGAATCTTGCCTTCCATTATGGCAAGGGACGGGGCGTTCTGGACGGCATCGACCTGACCATAAGGCCGGGCGAGAAGATCGGCCTGATCGGTCCGTCGGGCGCGGGCAAGACCACTCTGGTCAATCTTATCCTGCGCCTCTACGACGCCGAGGGCGGTTCGATAAGCATCGACGGGCAGGATATAAGGACCGTCACCCAGAATTCGCTGCGATCCAATATCGGTGTCGTCAGTCAGGAGACGGCGCTGTTTCACCGCTCCCTGCGTGACAACATCAGGCTGGGCGCACCGGATGCCACGGAAGAAGAGGTGATCGCTGCGGCCCGCAAGGCCGAAGCGAATGAGTTTATCGCCACCCTGCGCGACAATCGTAGTCGCAGTGGCTACGATGCTTTTGTCGGCG
This sequence comes from Aquamicrobium sp. YD-1-mutant5, assembly GCF_059509755.1. Classification (NCBI taxonomy): domain Bacteria; kingdom Pseudomonadati; phylum Pseudomonadota; class Alphaproteobacteria; order Hyphomicrobiales; family Phyllobacteriaceae; genus Aquamicrobium; species Aquamicrobium sp. YD-1-mutant5. The sequence continues at coordinate 167,540 of NZ_JCAKKP010000006.1, read as the reverse complement.
AGCGCGGCGTCAAGCTCTCCGGCGGCCAGCGCCAGCGCGTCGCGATTGCCCGTGTTTTCCTGAAGGACGCACCGATTCTCATCCTCGACGAGGCCACATCGGCGCTCGATTCGGATGTCGAGGCCGCCATCCAGGAAAATCTCCACAGGCTGATGGAAGGAAAGACCGTCATCGCCATCGCGCACCGCCTGTCGACCATCGCGGCGCTTGACCGTCTGGTCGTGCTTGATCAGGGCCGTATCGTGGAGCAGGGCACGCATGAGGAACTGGTGGCGCTGGACGGTCTCTATGCGCGGCTGTGGAAGCGGCAATCCGGTGGTTTCCTGTTCAATGAGGAAAGCCCGCTGGAAGAAACCCGGCCAGCCTGAGCCCGACGCGCAGACCTTTTCCCATACTTGCGCGCGACGGGCTAAAGCCGGAAAAAACCGGCATTTTTCATTGCCCGCGACAATCTGCCCATCTTCATGTTGCGGTCTGGACAAGTGCTGCCTTCGCGCATAAACCGAAGTCAAAATGCCGGAGGAGTTCGCTAGCCTGTTGCCATGCGTAAAAGGCTGGCGTTTGAGCGAGGAAAAGGCTCGATCTTTCGGCACGGATGAGGCGAAAGGATCAGTCACCCGTGAGCGAAACAGATATCGAAAATCCAGCCCGGCGAGATTTTCTATACATCGCCACCGGCATGGCCGGCGTTGTCGGTGCAGGCGCTGTGGCCTGGCCGTTCATCGACCAGATGCGTCCTGACGCGTCGACGCGTGCGCTTTCCTCGGTTGAGGTTGATGTCGCGGCTCTGGAGCCGGGCATGTCGCTGACCGTGAAGTGGCGCGGCAAGCCGGTTTTCGTGCGCAACCGCACCGAGCAGGAAATCGAGGCCGCCAAAGCGGTGAAGCTCGATGAACTGAAGGACCCGGTGGCCCGTAACGCCAACATCGCTTCCGATGCACCTGCTAACGACATTGATCGTTCGGCTGGTGAAGGCAAGGAAAACTGGCTGGTCATGGTCGGCGTCTGCACCCATCTCGGCTGCATTCCGCTCGGCCAGCAGGGCGATTTCGGCGGCTGGTTCTGCCCGTGCCACGGCTCGCACTACGATACGGCCGGCCGCATCCGCAAAGGCCCGGCGCCCGAGAACATGACCGTGCCGGTCTTCGAGTTCATTTCCGATACCAAGATCCGCATAGGCTGAGGCAGGGGACAATTCGATGAGCGAGGGACACTCCACCTATGAGCCGACCACCGGCCTTGGCCGCTGGTTCGATGCACGTCTGCCGCTGCCGCGGCTGGTCTATGACAGCTTCATTGCCTATCCGGTTCCGCGTAACCTTAACTACATGTGGACCTTCGGCGGCATCCTGTCGATCATGCTGGTCTCGCAGATCATCACCGGCATCGTGCTGGCGATGCATTACGCGTCCGACACCGGCATCGCGTTCGGATCGGTCGAGAAGATCATGCGTGACGTGAACTCCGGCTGGTTGCTGCGCTACATGCACGCCAACGGCGCGTCGTTCTTCTTTATTGCCGTCTATCTCCACATCATGCGCGGCCTCTACTACGGCTCCTACAAGGCGCCGCGTGAGCTGCTGTGGATCCTGGGCTGCATCATTTACCTTCTGATGATGGCGACCGGCTTCATGGGCTACGTTCTGCCCTGGGGTCAGATGTCCTTCTGGGGCGCTACGGTCATCACCGGCTTCTTCACTGCCATTCCGGTGGTGGGAACGTGGATACAGGAACTGCTGCTCGGTGGCTTTGCCGTCGACAATCCGACGCTGAACCGCTTCTTCGCGCTGCACTACCTGCTGCCGTTCATGATCGCCGGCGTGGTCGTACTGCACGTATGGGCCCTGCATGTGACGGGTCAGAACAACCCGACCGGCATCGAGGTGAAGTCGAAGACCGACACGGTCGCCTTCACGCCTTACGCGACCATCAAGGACGCGCTGGGCATGATCGTGTTCCTGATCTTCTTCGCCTACTTCATCTTCTACATGCCGAACTATCTCGGCCATCCGGACAACTACATTCAGGCTGATCCGCTGAAGACGCCAGCCCACATCGTTCCGGAATGGTACTTCCTGCCATTCTACGCGATCCTGCGCGCCATCACCTTCAACATCGGCCCGATCGACTCCAAGCTGGGCGGCGTCCTGGCCATGTTCGGCGCCATCGCCGTGCTGTTCGTGGTGCCGTGGCTCGACACGTCGAAGGTTCGTTCCGCGGTCTACCGTCCGTGGTACCGCCTGTTCTTCTGGATCTTCCTGATCGACTGCGTGTTCCTCGGCTGGCTGGGGTCGCGTCCGGCGGAAGGATCCTATGTCATCATGGCGCAGATCGCGACGCTCTACTATTTCGGGTTCTTCATCGTGATCATGCCGGTTCTGGGTCTGATCGAGACACCACGGCGCCTGCCCAACTCGATCACCGAGGCGGTGCTGGAGAAGAACAAGGCCGGCGGCACCGTCCACCCCGAAGGCGCTGCTGCGTCGCCTGAAACCCGCGGCTGAGCGACGAGTCTTTCGAGAGGAATTTGGGTATGAAGAAGATTCTCGCTTCACTGGCCGCGGTGGGCATGGCGATAGCCGCAGGCACCGCCATCGCTCAGGAAGAGCACAGCGCGGCCGAGCCGACGCATTTCCCCATCCACAAGCCCAAGAATGTGGAGTGGAGCTTTGCGGGCCCGTTCGGCACCTATGACAAGGCGCAGCTTCAGCGTGGCCTCAAGGTCTACAAGGAAGTCTGCTCCGCATGTCACTCCATGGATCTTGTCGCGTTTCGTACGCTTGAGGATCTTGGCTATTCGGAAGCACAGGTGAAGGCCTTTGCCGCCGAGTACACCATCGAAGACGGCCCGAACGACGATGGCGACATGTTCGAGCGCCCGGGTCTGCCGTCCGATTACTTCACGCCGCCGTTCCCGAACCATCAGGCAGCTGCGGCGTCCAATGGTGGCGCTGCGCCGCCTGACTTTTCGCTGATCGCCAAGGCGCGCGGTGTGGAACGCGGATTCCCGACCTTCGTTTTCGACATCTTCACGCAATATGCCGAAAACGGTCCCGACTACATCTACTCCCTGCTGACAGGCTACGACGAGGAGCCGCCGGCAGGCATGGAGATCGCCGAGGGCACGCACTACAATCCGTATTTCATCGGCGGCAAGTCGCTGGCCATGGCCGCTCCCTTGTCCGATGATCAGGTGACGTATGACGATGGTGCGCCGCAGACGGTCGATCAGTATTCGCGCGACGTGTCCGCTTTCCTGATGTGGGCTGCCGAGCCGCACCTCGAAAGCCGCAAGAAGACCGGCTTCCGGGTCATGGTGTTCCTGATCCTGTTCGCGGGTCTGATGTACGCCACAAAGCGCAGGGTATGGGCGAACGTTCCCCACTGAGCGGCTTGTCTGGAGATTAAAAATGAAAGGGCGCTGCTTGGCGCCCTTTTCTTTTGGCCCGAACCCACGCAACATCGGCGCGAAACCGGAAACTGTCCATGACCTCTTCGACAACGGAAAAACTGCTCTCCGCAATCCGCACCATTGCCGACTATCCGAAGCCGGGCGTCCAGTTTCGCGATATCACCACGCTGCTTGGGGACGCCAATGCATTCGCCATGGCCGTGGAAGGGCTGGCGCAGCCTTTCGTGGGCAAGGGCGTCAACAAGATCGCGGGTATCGAAGCGCGTGGCTTCATCCTCGGCGGCGCTGTCGCGCACCGGCTATCAGCCGGCTTCGTGCCGATCCGCAAGAAGGGTAAGCTGCCGCATGATACGGTACGTGTGGCCTACAGCCTGGAATATGGTCTGGATGAAATGGAGATGCACCGTGACGGGGTGAAGCCCGGCGAAAAGGTCATTCTCATAGACGACCTGATCGCCACGGGAGGCACGGCCGAGGCGGCGGTCAAGCTGCTCGGCCAGATCGGGGCCGATATAGTGGCGGCCTGCTTCGTCATCGATTTGCCCGACCTCGGCGGCCGCAAGAAGCTGGAAGCGCTCGGCGTTCCGGTGCGGACACTGATCGAATTCGAGGGCGATTGACGCGGGAAAGGTCCGTATCGTCTTTCAGCCAGGCCATATGGCCTCACTCATGGAATGAAACGACATTTGGCCGGAGAAGCCGGCAGTATTCGCCACGCGCATGCTGTTCCGGCGCTGCATCTGCGGCCCGCATAGGCCGCCGACGCGCTATTAAAGCGTGTCGCGATCTTTCAGATTCGCTCCTTACGCTTCAAATTCCTGTTTTTGCGCATGTCGTCCTGAAACCTGTTCTCCCTTTCGGGCGACATGCTTTCGTCGCTGCCGGGCTCAGACGGGCTCTTCTCCAACCTTTACCAGCACCGCGTTGTCGAATTCGAGCACCTTTGTGCCTTTGTCCTCAAAGGCCTCGCCTCGGGCATTGAGCAGTATCCAGCCCGGCCGGGAGGCGAGCGGGCGATGCCCCAGATCGGTGCGGGTGAAGGTTATGGTCTGGCCGGCATAGACCGGTCTCAGCCATTTCAGGTTGCGGAAGCCGGGGGAGGGACCGAATTCTGGCGCCGGCCCTTTGCCCGTCCAGCCGGCTATCGCCGCATCGCGATCCTGCGCGTTGAAGCGCATCCACATGGATGCCGTATGCCAGCCGGAAGCGCAGAGCCCGCCAAATACGCTGTTGCGGGCGGCATCTTCATCCATGTGGAAGGGCTGCGGGTCGAATTTCGCTGCGAAGGCCTTGATTTCATCGGCCTGAAAACTGTGCGCGCCGAGCGTGCGGCTGACGCCGAAATCGAAAAACTCATTCAGGCTCATTGGGCAGCCTCCCGGCTCAGGAACATGCCGGTGTTCTGCAGTTCGAACACGCTTTCGCCGCGCTGGTTGATCATTTCGGCACGCATGGACACCAGTCCGAGACCCGGCCGTGAGGACGATATGCGCTTGGCGAGCACAGTCGAGCGGGCGGTGAGGCGATCCCCCGCCAGAACGGGCTTCTTCCATTTGACTTCGTCGATGCCGGGTGAACCCTGCGACGTGGAGTCGAGCAGCAGAGAATCACACAACAGACGCATGAACATGCCGCAAATGTGCCAGCCCGAGGCCGACAGGCCGCCCAGAATGCTCGCTTCACCGGCTGCCTGTTCCAGATGCATGGGCTGAGGGTCGAACTCCGAAGCGAACTCGACAATCTCCTCGGCTGTCACCAGTTTCGATCCCAGCTCAAGCGAACTGCCGACCTCGAAATCCTCGTAAGCCCATCTTTTTTCGGCCATGCGCACAATCCCGTTCAAGTTTGTACGATTATCATGGACGCGGATTCTCCGTTGCGCAAGCTGCTTTGCACCGCCTTTTCCACGGCAATCATGTCAAGAAAGCGCGCTGTCCTGAAGGCAGGTTTTCAGCGTTGTGGCTTTTTATCTGGCACAAGATTATCTGGTGGGTAAAGCAGAACAAGCTTCAATATTCCTGATATGTGAAGGTTTGTGGTTTTGTTTGATTGATCCTCAGGTCAGTCAGGGGTGCAGCGGAAAATCTGCTTTTGCAGCAGGAAGGTAGACGGATGTCAGTTTCGGTGAACAGTGCCCCTTCGGCAGCCGGTTCGAACTGGCCCGCGCTCCTTGCTCTCGTGACCGGGGCGCTGGCAATGGCGGTATCGCCGATTCTGGTGCGGCTGTCCGATGTCGGTCCCTTCGCAAGCGCTTTCTATCGCGTGTTCCTGGCGCTGCCGTTTCTGTTCGCGTGGATGCGGATTGAACAGAAGCGCAGCAAGGCGCCTGCACCGGCAAGACGGTTCTCACCGGCGGTAATCGCCACGGGTCTTGCGTTCGCCGGAGACCTGTTCTTCTGGCATCTGGCTATTCTCAACACCACCATTGCCAACTCCACTTTCTTCGCGACCACTGCGCCGCTCTGGGTCGGCCTGCTGGGGTGGGTCGTCTTTGGGCGGCGTGTCACCGCGGCCACCGCTATTGGCCTCGTCTTCTGTCTTGTCGGCGGTGCCGCGCTGGTCTGGCATTCTTTTGAATTGTCACCGGATCATCTGCTCGGAGATCTCTTCGGGGCGCTTACCGGCCTGTTCTTCGGTATCTACTTCCTCACGGTGGAGAAGGCGCGGGAAACCGAGGGCGCGGCCTGGATCACGTTCCATATGAGCCTGATCACAGCGGCTCTGCTGGCGCTGGCCGCAGCAGGCGCATGGCTGCTCTATGGCCAGCCGATGTTCCCCTCGAACGCCACCGGATGGCTGGTGCTGGTCTGCCTTGCCGTCATCAGCCATGTCGGGGGACAGGGGCTGCTGTCCTACGCTCTGGGAACGCTGCCTTCGATGTTCTCGTCGCTGGTGATATTCATGGAAGCCGTGGTGGCTTCGGCGCTGGCATGGCTCGTCTTCGGTGAAGCCATAACTCCGCTTCAGGGGCTTGGAGGCCTTGCTATTCTATGGGGCATCTGGCTGGCAAGACCACAGACGCGGGGCAGGAAGAGCGGCAAAGCCTGACAGACACTGCCGCTCCGGCAGGATCAGGTGTTGAACTTGAACATCAGCACGTCGCCATCCTGAACGACATATTCCTTGCCTTCGTCACGGGCCTTTCCGGCTTCCTTGGCCGCGACTTCCCCACCCAGCGTCACAAAATCATTGTAGGCGATGGTCTGGGCGCGGATGAAGCCGCGCTCGAAATCGGTGTGGATCACGCCAGCCGCCTGCGGGGCCTTGGTGCCGCGCTCGATGGTCCAGGCGCGCGTTTCCTTCGGGCCGGCGGTGAAATAGGTGATGAGGTGCAAAAGCTCGTAGCCGGCCCGGATCAGGCGATCCAGTCCCGGCTCCTCAAGACCCATGGATGACAGGAACTCCTGCGCTTCCTCGTCGGGAAGCTGGGCGACTTCGGCTTCGATCGCAGCGGAAATGATCACCACGCGCGCGCCCTGCGCTTCGGCCATCTTCTCGACGGCTCTGGTGTGATCGTTGCCATCGGCTGCATCGCTTTCAGCAACGTTGCAGACATAGAGGACCGGGTGTGACGTGAGCAGGTTGAGGCCCTGCAGGATGCGCAGGTCCTCCGCCGCCATGCCATCGAGCAGGACGCGTGTCGGCTTGCCGTTCTGGAGCAGTTCCAGCGCCTGTTCCATCATCGGAAGGACCGCGAGCGATTCCTTGTCCTTGCCACTCGCGCGCTTGCGTGTCTGCACGATGCGCCGTTCGAGACTTTCCAGATCGGCGAGCATCAACTCGGTCTCGACCGTCTCTGCGTCGGCCACCGGATCGATGCGGCCTTCGACATGGGTGATGTCGTCGTCCTCGAAGCAGCGCAGCACGTGCACGATGGCATCGACCTCGCGGATATTGGCAAGGAACTGGTTGCCAAGCCCTTCGCCCCTGGACGCGCCACGGACGAGGCCGGCGATGTCGACAAAGGAGATGCGGGTCGGGATGATTTCCTTCGAGCCTGCCGCTGCCGCGATCTTTTTCAGGCGCGGATCAGGAACGGCCACCTCGCCGGTATTCGGCTCGATGGTGCAGAACGGATAGTTGGCTGCCTGTGCGGCGGCTGTTCTGGTCAGTGCGTTGAAGAGCGTCGACTTGCCGACATTGGGCAGGCCGACGATGCCGCATTTGAAACCCATGATTTCCTGATCCTGTCCTGCTGGGAAAGTAGTCCCGGCTATGGTCGATGGGGCGCCCGCTCGTCAAGGCCGGGCAGCTTATTCCTTGCCCAGAAGCTTCCTGAGCATCGCAGCCATGGGGCCGTTTTCCGGCACCTTGACGGGTGGCGCATTCTGGCGGGCCTGCCGGATATGGCTCTGCGCCTTGGGCGCTGCTTTCTTTGGCGGCGGAGTGTCGTTCTCACCGGTCGGCTGAAGCTTGTCGCGCAGTGTCAGCGTAACTCGGTTCATGAAGGAATTGTCGTCACCCTTTGCTATGAGGCCTGCATTGTCGCCAATCGCATCGATCAGAACGTCCAGCCATTCGCGGTCACTCTTGGAGAAATCGCCGAGGACGTGGCCGTGCACCATTTCCCGGACGCCCGGATGGCCGACGCCGATGCGAACCCGGCGGTAGTCCTTGCCGATATGCTGGTCGAGGGAGCGGATGCCGTTGTGGCCGCCGGCGCCGCCGCCCTTCTTGACCCGAACCTTGCCGGGTTCAAGATCGATCTCGTCGTAAAAGACGGTGACCGCGGACGCATCGAGTTTGTAGAAGCGAAGGGCTTCGCCCACCGACTGGCCGGACAGGTTCATGAAGGTCTGCGGCTTGATGAGAAGCACCTTCTCGCCTTCAAGCCTGCCTTCGGCAATCTCGGCTTGAAACTTGCGCGACCAGGGCGAAAAGGAATGGCGGCGGGCAATCGCGTCCGCCGCCATGAAACCGACATTGTGCCGGTTGTTTGCATATTTCGCGCCCGGATTGCCGAGGCCCACAAAGAGCAGCATCGTCAGTCTCCGGGCACTGAGAATTACTTCTCTTCGCTGTCCGCAGCTTCTTCGCCGTCGGCTTCGGACTTGGCAGCGGCGGAGCCGGCAACCGTGGCCACGGTGAAGTCGCGGTCGGCGATGAGGGGCGTGATGCCTTTCGGCAGCTTGACCGAAGAGATGTGGATGACGTCGCCGATCTCGGTGCCTTCCAGATCGATGGTGATCGAATCCGGGATGGCGTTGGCCGGGCAGACGAACTCGACTTCGTGGCGCACGACGTTGAGCACGCCACCACGCTTCAGGCCGGGCGACTTCTCTTCGTTGATGAAGTGGACCGGGATGTTCACGGTGACTTCCGACTTCGCGCTCACGCGCAGGAAGTCGACATGCAGCGGGAAGTCGCGAATGGCGTCAAGCTGGTAGTCCTTGGGCAGGACGCGGATCTTCTGTCCGTCCACGTCGATCGTGGCAACGGTGGTCATGAAGCCGCCGCCATGGATCTTGTAGAAGATGTCCTTGTACGACAAGGTGATCGCCAGGGGAGGCTGCTTGTCGCCATATATAACTGCGGGAATCTTGCCGTCACGGCGAATGGCACGGGCGGACCCCTTACCGACCCTTTCGCGCGTCTCGGCCTTGAGCTCGTAGCTGGTGCTCATGGCATTTCCTTTCTTAATATGCGGAGCGTCTGCAGCGGGCGTGCCCGAAACAGACGGGAAGACGCGGCGTCCCGAGTTTTGTCTTCGCCTGCGGGCAGGCAATGGCAGTGCGGGAAGGCGGGCTTCGACCGCGTTGCCTCCAAGGGTGTCTACGCGGCTGGCGGCTCTATAACGGAAGGGGCCTTCTCACGCAAGGCCGCTGGCGAAAAGCCAGCGATCCTGCGCTGTTTTGCTCAGGCGGCCCGCTTTGTCTTCGTGCTGGGAAGGAAGACGGTCAGAAGACCGATCAGCGGCAGATATGAGCAGGCATGGTAGACGTATTCGATACCCTTGGCGTCTGCGACGATGCCCAGCAGGGCCGCAGCAATGCCGCCCATGCCGAATGCAAAGCCGAAGAAGATGCCGGCAATCATGCCAACGCGTCCCGGAACCAGTTCCTGCGCAAACACCACGATGTTGGAGAAAGCAGAAGACATGATCAGGCCAATGACGATGGTGAGGATGATCGTCCATTCGAAGTTCGCGTAGGGCAGGGCCAGCGTGAAGGGAATCACGCCGATGATGGAGAACCAGATCATGGCCTTCTGTCCGAAACGGTCGCCGAACGGACCACCGAACAGGATGCCGAGCGCACAGGCGCCAAGGAAAGCGAAGAGGAGGATCTGCGACATCTGCACGGACACGCCGAATTTTTCGATCACATAGAAGGTGTAGTAGCTGGAAAGCCCTGCCATGTAGGCATTCTTGGACAGGACCAGAATGGTCAGGATGGTGAGTGCCCATGCAACACGCTTGCGCGGCAGCGTCATGATGGGAGCATCTGATTTTGTGGCGGAAGCCGTTCTCGCCTGCAACTGCTTGTACCAGTTGCCGACCCGGTAAAGAATGACGATGCCGAGCAGAGAGGCGAGCGCGAACCACGCAATGCTGCTCTGGCCGTATGGCACAACCACGAAAGCCGCCAGAAGAGGGCCGATGGCCTGACCGGCGTTACCGCCCACCTGGAACAGGGACTGCGCCAGACCGTGCCGGCCGCCGGAGGCGAGGCGGGCGATGCGCGAGGCTTCCGGGTGGAATATGGAGGAGCCGATGCCGATCAGAGAAGCGCCGGCCAGCAGAACCCAATAGTGCCCCGCATAGGCAAGGATGATCAGCCCGATCAGAGACGACATCATGCCGAATGAAAGAGAAAAGGGCATGGGTTTCTTGTCGGTGATCAGGCCTACCACGGGCTGCAGCAGCGAAGCTGTGAGCTGGAAGGTGAATGTCAGAAGGCCGATCTGCCAGAAATCGAGGCCATAATTGTCCTTCAGCAGCGGATAGATCGCCGAAAGCAGCGATTGCATGATGTCATTGATGCCGTGGCAGAGGCTCACCGCCAGAATCACGGTGAGTGCCGTGCCGGTTCCGGAGACGCGTTGGGCGGGAAGGGCTGTGTCGGTCAAGGCAAGGCTCCGTGCACTCAGGCAATACGCAAGGTCTTGCGGGGCTTATAATCCTGTTGTGTCGGGGGTTCTTTCGTGGTTTGGTCCATTACTTTCGCAAGTGGGCCAATTGTGATGCTGAAGGAAGAAACCCCTGCCGGTAACGGCGACGTTTCGATGTTTGAAATGCATATGCGCCGGCTTCGATGGCTGGAGCAGAAAAGCGATCACATCGTCGCGCTGCCTTGCGAATATCCGGACGGCTATCGGGTGCCTGAACATGACCACGACCGGGCACAGCTTCTGCATGCGCTGCATGGCGTGGTGCTGATCAAGACGAAATTCGGGCGATGGATCGTGCCGCCGGACCATGCCATGTGGGTTCCGGCTGGCATCGTGCATTCGGTGGAAATGCTGGGCGACGTCAGCATGCGCTCCGTCTATGTGCTGCCCGATGCGATCGAAGGGCTTCCCTCGCGGCTGCGGGTCGTCGCGGTCAGCGATCTGATGCGCAGCCTTATCATCGAGGCAGTTCAGAAACCTGCTCAGTCCGCGCCATCGGAGCGGAGGATTCTGCTGCTGAACCTTCTGCTGCTTGAAATTCCGCGTCTTCCTGAGCGGCCTCTCGGACTTACTTTTCCGTCAGATCCGCGTATCGCTGCGCTGTGCCGGCGCTTTCTTGCGGAGCCTTCGCCGCATACGACCATCGACGACTGGGCGGAATTGCTGGGGATGAGCCGGCGGTCATTCACCCGCACCTTTCACCGGGAAACGGGGCTCTCGCTCTCGACATGGCGCCAGCAGGCGTTGCTGTTTGCGGCCTTGCCGCGACTGGCCGATGGAGAGCCGATCACCAGTGTCGCGCTGGACCTCGGCTATGACAGCGTGCCGGCCTTCACCACCATGTTCAAGCGCATGTTGGGTGCGTCGCCGCGCAACTATCTGCGCCGATCCTTCGAGGCGGAGCGGCCGCTGCGGCAGGAACTGCTAATCTGAATGAAGGCAGACCATCACATGCCGTCGTTCGCGAAAAACGGCGGCATTCGTCGTGATGGAAAAGGACCGGTATCAGTCGAAGAGGCTTGAAACCGACTGTTCGGAGGCCGTGCGCGAGATCGCCTCGCCAAGAAGATCGGCGATGGTGATGGTGCGGATGTTCGGTGCGTCCAGTGCGGCCTGCGTTGGCTCGATGGAATCGGTGATGACGAGCTCCTGCAGGCGCGAGCCGGCAATTCGGGCTGCCGCACCTCCGGAAAGCACACCATGGGTGATATAGGCGGTGACGCTGGTCGCGCCTTTTTCCAGAAGGGCGTCTGCTGCATTGCAGAGCGTGCCGCCGGAATCGACGATGTCATCGATCAGCAGGCAGTCCTTGCCATGGACGTCACCGATGACGTTCATGACTTCGGACTCGCCCGGCCGTTCGCGGCGCTTGTCGACGATGGCAAGCTGTGCGTCCAGCCGCTTGGCCAGCGCGCGGGCGCGCACCACGCCACCCGTATCAGGAGACACGACCATGACGTTGTTGAGCTGTTTGTACTTGGCCTTCACATCACGAGCCATCACCGGAACCGAAAACAGGTTGTCGGTAGGGATGTCGAAGAAGCCCTGGATCTGGCCGGCGTGGAGATCGAGCGTCAGCACACGGCTGGCGCCGGCGCGGGTGATCATGTTGGCGACCAGCTTGGCCGAGATCGGGGTGCGGCCCGATGCGCGGCGGTCCTGACGAGCGTAGCCGAAATAGGGAATGACGGCGGTGATGCGACGCGCCGAGGAGCGCATGAACGCGTCGATCATGATGAGCAGTTCCATCAGGTGATCGTTGGTCGGGTAGGAGGTGGACTGAAGGACGAAGACGTCCTCACCACGTACATTCTCCTGAATCTCGACGAAAATTTCCTGATCGGCGAAGCGGCGCACACTGGCCTTGCCGAGGGGAATGTTCAGATAACGGGCGACCGCCTCGGCCAGCACCCTGTTGGAATTGCCCGCAAAGAGTTTCATGTCTTGTTCCCGGAGAAAAATTTAGGGGGTTTTTAGCCGCCTTGGTCAGTATTGCAAGCGTCGTAAACCGGATTCTCCGCGCAAATCCCAAGATTCCGGGCGTATATGGCCATTAAGGCGCAGGGAAAATGTCGCAGGCGATATGATCGCATCACTCCTGCACAGACTGACTGCCCAGCCAGCCCGAAAGCTGGTCGATGGTCGTGTCGGCAATGGAGCCGAGCGTGGCCGGTGCTACGCCGGGCCAGCCTTCGGCAGAATTCACCGTAGGCGCCTTCTGCTGACCAGAGATGCGGTGAAGGCGGCTTCCGGCTGGATCGTAGACATCCCAGACGTAGATGACTGTGATCTGGCCCTCCTCGGTCAGAACGGAAAAATAGCCTTTCAGGACGTGGGTCGCACTCTGACCGGAACTGCCGGTCAGTGTTATGCCGCGCTGGCGCGCCTGCTGCTGAAGTGCTTCCATCAGCGGCCCCGCTGCCTCCACCGATGCACCGACGATCGGCGCAATCTGAAGCCTTACCCTGCTGTTCCCGGGTTGCGGCTGAGGTGAGGTGGGCGCAGATTCGGTGCCTGCGGCAGCCGATGCCGCGGGGCCGGGGGAAGCAGAGGACGGATCGAGCACGCTTGAACTGTTGCAGGCCGAAACGGTCAGTGCCACCAAAAATAAGCTCGACAGGGATCTTCGGCTCATGGCCCTCAATACTCCATACGCCGCGGGATCATACATATCCCGGGATGGAACGTATCACTTCACGATCAAGTCGAGATCATGACGCGAAAGAGATCGGGCCTGAGATTCGGTGGTGAGATAGGTTCGTCCGAGCGTCATTGCCGTCTCGGTTTCCGAATCCATGATGATCACATGGGCGAACAGCGTCATGTTGGGAGCGATGGGCTCCTGATTGCCCTGATAGAACATGGGCATGTCCATCCAGGACGGGGCAAAGCGTGCGCCGACCGAATAGCCGCAGGCGTTGAGCCGGTGCCTCGTCAGCCCGTGCGCTTCCATGGTCCGGGCATGGGCGTCGAAAACGTCACCGAATGTGTTGTCGGGCGTAAGCGTTTTCTCGATGGCAAGCAGGGCAGCCTGCGCGGCCTCGAAAAGCTCCTGATGGCGTTTGGACGCCTTGCCGGTAAGCACCGTGCACATCATCGGCGCATGATAATGATGAAAGACGCCGGCCCATTCCAGCGTAAGCTGGTCGTTCTTGTTCAGTTTCCGGCGGCCGGCCTTGTAGCGGCACAAGAGGGCGTCCGGTCCGGAACCGACGATGAATTCATTGGCGGGGTAGTCGCCGCCGCCGGCAAGAACGGTTCCCTGCATCGCGGCGAGGATGGCCGCCTCGTCGCCGCCCTGCTTAATAAGCGGAAGGGCCGCGTCCAGGGCGTCATCGGACAAAGCGGCTGCTTTTTCAACTTTGAGGATCTCGGCCGGGCTCTTGAAAAGCCTCAGGCGTGCGACAATGCCGGAGGCATCGGCAATCTGGCCGAAGGTCTGCAGCTGCTCGTCCAGCCGGCGGCCATTATAGGCGGTAAGGCCGTGCGTATCGTATTCGACGCCGATACGCGCGCCGAGCAGGTCAAGCTCGTTGAGCAGGTTGCGCAGGTCTATGGCCGGATTGGCACCCTCGCGGTCGGTCCACAGAACGACGTTTTCGATGATGGACGTGTTGCGCGCTTGGCGCAGATCGGCGGAGCGCGTCAGCAGCGTCATGGAACCATCGGCCTTCACGACCAGGCACTGGAAGAAGCAGAAGCCGAAGGTGTCGTATCCGGTCAGCCAGTACATGCTTTCCTGCGCGAACAGCAGGATCGCGTCCAGCTTGCGTTCAGCCAGCTCGATCATCAGCCGGTCGCGGCGGGCATCGAATTCGGAACGTTCGAAATGCAGCGCCATGATTGCTTACCTCTCCAGAACGATCACCGAAACCTGCCGGCCATAGTCCGGCTCGTTTCGGTGGGTTGCGCGGCGATAGGAATAGAACAGCTCTTCCTCATCATAGGTGCAGCGTCCCAGTGCTTCGGCGGTCACGCCCGCGTTGCGCAGACGCTCCACAGTGTAGCCGTTGAGGTCGAACAGGAAATGGCCCGCACGGCCGGAAGGAATGAACCAGCCCTCATTGGCGGGGGCGGCGGACAGGAACCGATCGCGGAATTCCGGGCCGACCTCATAATTCCTGCCGCTAATTGAAGGGCCGAGCACTGCGACGATGCCGTCGCGCCGCGCCCCAAGGCTTTCCATGGCAGCGATCGTATTTTCCAGAACGCCTGTGAGCGCGCCTTTCCAGCCGGCATGTGCGGTGCCCACGACCCCTGCCTGCGGATCGGCAAACAGTACGGGACCGCAATCCGCCGTGGAGGCGCCGACAGCAAGGCCCGGCCGGTCGGTCACGATGGCATCGGCCTTCGGGCGATCACCAATGAACGGCTCGCGTGCCACAACGACGTCCGGCGAATGAACCTGCCAGGCGGTCAGCAGATGATCGGGGCCGACGCCCATCCAATCGGCCACGCGCCTGCGGTTTTCAGCCACCAGCGCCTGATCGTCCTGCGATCCGGTGCCGATGTTGAGGCCGCGATAGATACCTTCGGATACGCCGCCTGTGCGGGTGAAATAGCCGTGGCGGATGCCGTCTGTCCCGGCCTTATCCAGTAGCGGAGAGCGGATCGGTTCCGGTTTTTTCTGATTCACCATTGCGGCTTTGTTGTCTCCCCGGACCGTTTCGTCAAGCGGGAGCTGTGCAGGCTTCCGTTCGCGTCACAGTGAACCAGAGTGCGGCGGGAGACAGGCGAGTGTCAATCTCCAGCCGGAAAAGCCACGTCCTTCACGTCTTCAGGCAGCACGGCGAGAACCTTGAACAGATCGCCCATCTGGTCGGGGCCGGCCAGCCGTTCCACCTGAGCGGAGATCGCATCGCGACCGGCCTCGTCTGCATTGGCGCCCAGATTGCCGGCGCGTTCCAGAAGACCCATGGCGAGCAGGAAAGAGCCTTGCGTGGCAGTCATCGCCCTCAGACCATGTGCCTGCGCGACATCCGAAAGCGCACAGAAATCAACATGGCTGGTCAGGTCGGCCTCGCCGGGATTGGCCAGAACGTCATCGAAGGCATGGTTCTTCAGCGCCTGCAAGGTATCACCGACGCCCGGCTGCAGATAACCATAATCGATGAATAAACCGGCGCCGCCCCGGGCTGAAATGCGCGCGGCTATTTCGACCATCAGGGCGTTTCGCGCCGGGGCAAGTTCGAGGATGGCGCCCTGCGGAGCAGAAGCGGCGCCCGGCGGCAGAAGCGCAGGGTCGAGCGACGCCATGCCGGCAAAGAATGCCAGAACACCGTTCTCGTCGAGACCCACCATGCGCTCGCGCCAGCCCGCCGCGGTTTGCACGAACTGTCGAATGGGAAGGGCATCGAATAATTCGTTGCCAACGATAAAAAGCGGCGCATCGCCAAGGGTTGCGACGCTCTCATGCCATGTGATGCGTTCTGCCGCCGGGCCCAGCGTGTCGCGCTGGATTCCGGCAAGTCGCGGGCTGGTTTCAACCAGCGCGAAACTCGCGGCGTTGAAAAAGGCGGGGTCGAGCCGCGACCATGTGCGCAGCATGTCCTTCATCAGCGTGCCGCGTCCGGGGCCGATCTCGGCTATGGTGGCGGGCAAGGGGCGGCCATTCGCCAGCCATGCCTGGTAGAGCCAGGCAGCAACCAGTTCGCCGAACATCTGGCTGATTTCCGGAGCGGTGATGAAGTCGCCACCGGCGCCGAAGGGTTCGCGGGTCGTGTAATAGCCGTGCTGCGGGTCGAAGAGGCAAAGCGCCATATATTCGCTGACCGGAATGGGGCTGTCCGCGGCTATCAGTTCGGCGATGCGTTCTCCCAGCCTTGTCATGCTTGCGCGGAGCGGGGCAGGGCCTTCGCAGTCGCCATCGCCCATATGCCCAGCAGAACCATCGGCAGGGAGAGCAGCATACCCATGGTTAGCCAGTTGCCGGCGAGGTAGCCGATATGCGCATCCGGTTCCCGGAAGAATTCGACGAAGATCCGGGATAAGCCGTAGCCGCAGATGAACGCGCCCGAGATGTAGCGTGGGGCCTTCAGTTTCAGGCAGGAATGGGTAAGCAGGCGCAGAACGAGGAAAAGCACCACACCTTCCAGCAGGCCTTCATAGAGCTGGCTCGGATGGCGCGGCAGCGGACCGCCATTCGGAAACAGCACAGCCCACGATACGTCCGAGGTGCGACCCCAGAGTTCCGAATTGATAAAGTTGGCCAGCCGCCCCAGGCCAAGCCCGACCGGAACGCTGGCGGCGACCACATCGAACAGCGACCAGGGCCGTATGCCCCGCGAGCGGGCAAACAGGTACATCGCGATCGTGGTGCCGAGAATGCCGCCGTGGAAGGACATGCCTCCCTGCCAAACGGCGAAAATGTCGGCCGGGTTGGCGATATAGCGGGCGAAGTCGTAGAACAGCACGTAGCCGATGCGTCCGCCCAGAACCACGCCGACGGCCGCCCACATGACGAAATCGTCGATGTCCTGCGGCTTCATGGGCAAAGCGCCGTCCGGCCACAGGCGCGGGTTGGAAACCAGCCGCCGGGCGTACCACCAGGCGAAGACGATGCCTGCCACGTAGGCCAGGCCGTACCAGTGAATGGCGAGCGGGCCGATCTGTACGAGCACCGGATCGATCTCGGGAAACGGAAGTGCAGCCACCGGCAGCAGGGAAGGAAAGCTCAAAGAGGCATCCTCATACGATTTGGGTTGGCCGATTTGGGTTGGCGCGGACCATGCGGCAGTGTTTCGGCACGGTCAAGGCAGAGCAAAAGGCTGGCGCAGGCGAAGTGCAGTTAATGCATGGAGGTGTTGTGCGGATGCACTTGCATTCGCAGTCCCACTTGCATTCGTAACCGAGGGCCACTACGTCAAAACCATCGAGCGAGGTGCAGCCATGTCAAACGGATCCAATCGCATTCTGGACGAATTCGCCAAGCTGATGACCGACGCGGCAGGCGCTGCGCAGGGAGTCAGGCGCGAAGTGGAAACGGCCTTCCGGGGGCAGGCGGAGCGCATCCTCAATTCCATGGACATCGTGCAGCGCGAGGAATTCGAGGCTGCCCGCGACATGGCGCTCAAGGCTCGCGAGGAAAATGCGAAGCTTTCTGCACGTATTGACGCGCTTGAGGCAAGAATTGCCGACCTTACGGCATCTGCTGACAAGTCTGCCGCCGCCTCCGGCTCCCGCGCTAAGAAATAATTTTTAAAAGTTTTCCACAAAGGGCGATTCTGGAAAAGCTCTTTGTCATGAATCGCTTACCTGTCGGCACTGAATCCTGTGCCTGATGGCTGTCCACATGCGAATGGCCGTTTTCCCAAAATTGGGCTGGTCACGAGTCTCCGGATCAATACACTGAATTTGTTGCATGATTCGTGAAGGCGATCATGCGCCGGGCGGTGGGGTCCGGTCATGGGTTGTTGTTGCGTCGAGCAGTCCAGACCGTCCGAGTTCTAAAAATTATAATGTTCGGTGTGGTGCCTGCCATGGAGTGAGTGGCTGCATCCGTGCGAACGACGGGAAGCAGTAGATGGAACTCCTCGAACTCGAAGTCTCGCGCGAAATACATCCCGTGGATGTGATCGAGCAGGTCGCCCACAACAATGACTGGTCCTTCGAACGGGCCGGTGATGATGAAATCTCCATTTCCGTCGCCGGTAGCTGGACGGAATATCATGTCTCCTTTTCGTGGATGGAGGATTTCGAGGCGCTGCATCTTGCCTGCGCCTTCGACATCAAGGTGCCCGAGAACAGGGCACTGGAAGTGATGCGTCTTTTGTCGCTCATCAACGAGCAGATGCTGTTCGGGCATTTCGACCTGTGGGAGCAGGAAGGCGCGATCATGTTCAGGCAGTCCCTCCTGCTTGCCGGCGGGGTGGAGCCCTCCAGCCAGCAGGTCGAGGTGCTGCTGTCCTCGGCTCTCGAAGCGTGCGAGTGCTATTTCCAGGCGTTCCAGTTCGTCGTCTGGTCGGGGACTTCGGCCAAGGATGCGCTGGCCAGCGTCCTGTTCGAGACACATGGCAACGCCTGAGGTTTGAGGTGGATCGGATATGAGTTCTGAGGCGGCGCGCAAGCCGGATATTACTTTCGCCGATTTCGACAAGGTCGATATCCGGACGGGCACCGTGGTCGAGGCCGAGCCATTTCCCGAGGCGCGCAAGCCCGCCGTCAAGCTGAAAATCGATTTCGGGCCTGAGATCGGCGTCAAGAAATCGTCCGCCCAGATCACGCGTCACTATTCGCCGGAGGCGCTGGTCGGGCGCCAGATCTTTGCCGTGGTGAATTTTCCGCCGCGCCAGATCGGGCCGTTCATGTCCGAAGTGCTCACTCTGGGCTTCTCCGATGAAAACGGCGATATCGTACTCGGCGCCGTCGAGCGCAGGGTTCCCAATGGCAGCCGTCTGCACTGACGACTGACGCGTAGCTTGGTTTTGAGGCTCGCTGCGCGCATTTTCTC
Organism: Aquamicrobium sp. YD-1-mutant5; assembly: GCF_059509755.1. Lineage (NCBI taxonomy): Bacteria > Pseudomonadati > Pseudomonadota > Alphaproteobacteria > Hyphomicrobiales > Phyllobacteriaceae > Aquamicrobium > Aquamicrobium sp. YD-1-mutant5. The sequence goes on along the minus strand of NZ_JCAKKP010000006.1, from coordinate 148,569 downwards.
TTTTGTGGCGGTCAGTTCAGGCAGACTCGTATTTTACGAGATCTGGTCTCGCAGCCGTTGGGCTTGAAAATAATTTCTTCATAATTCGTATTTTTGAATACAAAATCCCATTAAATTGAAATTACAGAAATTCCATCCTTTGAGAAAGGGGTGGCGATTGTCGAGGATAAGGCAAGCTTCGCAAGACGCGACGCTGCCCCTTATCCTTCCAAGGCTTGTGAGACCTGTCATGACCATCTTCGAGACCACTTCGCGTGCTGTTGCTGTTACCAGCCGTCGAGCCGCGCTGCTCGCCCTTACGGCTTCCGTATTCACTGTTGGGGCGCTGACACTGGTTCCTTCAGCCCATGCGCAGGACAAGACCTCTCTGAAAGTCGGCATCATGGCCGGCGAAGAGGAAGACACCTGGGTTGCCGTGAAAGAGCAGGCTGCCAAGCAGGGACTGACCGTCGAGACGGTTATCTTTAACGACTACACCCAGCCCAATGAGGCGCTGGCGCGTGGCGAGATCGACGCCAATGCTTTCCAGCACGAGCCTTATCTGGAGAACCAGATCGCCACGCAGGGCTACAAGATCGTTGTTGCCGGCTATACGGCGCTGTGGCCGGTTGGCCTCTACTCCAAGAAGCACAAGTCGCTCGCCGAGCTGCCCGATGGCGCGGTGATTGGCGTGCCGAACGACCCTTCGAATGAAGGCCGTGCGCTGCGCGTTCTTGAAGATGCGGGGCTGATCAAGCTGCGCGAGGGCGCGGGCATTCTCGCCACCGTCACCGATATCGCCGAGAACCCGAAGAAGCTCGACATCAAGGAACTGGACGCCGGTATCGTCGGGCGTTCGGTGGATGATCTCGACGGGGCTGTGGTCAACACCGACTGGGCGCTGAAAAGCGGACTGACCGCCGATATTCAGATCGCGAAGGAAACGATCGAAAACAATCCCTATCGCAACTTCATCGCGGTTCGTGCCGAGGATAAGGATGCGCCGTGGGTAAAGAAGCTTGTCGCCTCCTACCAGAATGACGAGGTCAAGGCTGTTTTCGACAGCATCTACAAGGGATCGGGCGTTTCCGCTTACTGATCCGGGCAAGAGGCGCGTTTCGCCCCGGGGCCGTTTGATCCGAATGATCGAACGGCCATTGCCCGACCTTTGGATTTGGCGCAAGGAAAGGCGGCCCGCTGCATCGGTGGTGGGCCGCGTTTGCGCGTGAAGCAGATCGATGCAGCGGGGTGAAAATGGTATCCCGGCATATGAAAGACGGCACGATGAACCAGCATGCAGGAGCGCTCGCCCCGGAACAGCGGCAGGCTGCTGCCACCGAATCCGTGGTCAGGCTTGTCGAGGTTCGGCGTCGCTTCGGAAGCACGGCGGCTCTCGATGGCGTTTCCCTGAGCGTCGATAAAGGCGAAATCCTTGGAATTATCGGTCGCAGCGGTGCGGGTAAGTCGACGCTGATCCGCTGCCTGAACGGGCTGGAGCGGCCGGATTCCGGCGAAGTTCATATCGAAGGACGCGAGATAAGCCGGCTGGGCGAAAAGCAGCTGCAGCCGCTGCGCCGACGTATCGGCATGATCTTCCAGCATTTCAACCTTCTATCGGCCAAGACCGTGGAGGAGAATGTCGCTCTCCCGCTCAAGATCGAGGGTGTGGGAAGGGCCGAACGCCTGCGGCGAGCAGCGGAATTGCTGGATCTGGTGGGGCTTTCCGACAAGGCCAAGGCTTATCCTGCCGCGCTCTCCGGCGGGCAGAAGCAGCGCGTCGGCATCGCCCGTGCGCTCGCGGCCCGCCCAGCGCTTCTGTTGTCCGATGAGGCGACTTCCGCGCTTGATCCCGAAACCACGCGTTCGATTCTGACCTTGCTCAAGGACATCAATCGTCAGCTCGGGCTGACCATCATACTTATCACCCATGAGATGGAGGTTGTCCGTTCCATCGCCGACCGCGTGGCGGTCATCGACGCCGGCCGCATCGTCGAAGAAGGCGCCGTGTGGCAGGTTTTCGCCGATCCGCAGTCGGAAGTCGCCAGAAGCCTCCTGCAGGGCATCCGCCCCCAGTTGCCGGAAGAGATGGCAGCAAAGCTTTCGCCGACGCTCGGATCGGAGGCCGTGTTGCGCGTCGATGTCGCCGGGGAGGCAGCCCTTGGGCCGCTCCTGGCGGATCTTGCCGCGACGGCGGGTCCGTTCCGCTTCATTCACGGCGGAATTTCCCGCGTTCAGGGCCGTCCGGTGGGAACCTTGTTCCTCGGTGTTGCCTCCGGCGAGCCTGATCTTTCTCAAACTGTTCAATTTCTGACGGGTCGCGGGGCCCGGGTTGAGGTGCTGGGCCATGTCTTCGGCAATGATTGATCTTTTTCTCCGCTCGCTTTGGGAGACGGTGCTGATGACCGGGGCTTCCGGCGTGGTCTCTTTCGTCTTCGGGCTTCCGCTGGGGCTGGCGCTGGTGGCGACGGATCGCGGGGGCATCTCGGAAAATCTCTGGGTGAACCGCATATTGGGAGCAGTTGTGAACGGATTCCGTTCGGTGCCGTTCATCATCCTGCTGGTGGCGCTCATCCCGGTCACGCGATTGATCGCGGGAACGTCGATTGGCACCTGGGCGGCGATCGTGCCGCTGTCCATCGCAGCCACTCCCTATTACGCTCGTATTGCTGAGGTTTCGCTGCGTGAGGTCGACCCCGGCCTCATCGAGGCCGTCCGGGCCATGGGAGGGTCACGCTGGACGATCGTTCGGGAGGTGCTGGTGCCGGAGGCAATGCCCGGTATCGTTGCCGGTTTTACCGTTACGCTCGTCACGCTCGTCGGCGCATCCGCCATGGCCGGTGCCATCGGGGCGGGCGGGCTTGGCGATCTTGCCATACGCTATGGTTATCAGCGCTTTGAAACCACAGTGATGGTTGCGGTTGTCGCCATTCTGATCGTCATGGTTTGCGCGTTGCAGTGGGGCGGCGACCGGCTGGTGCAACGTCTCGACCGGCGTTCGGCCTGATGACGATTAAGCCGGTATCCTGATCGTTGCACGCAGGCCACCCAGCGGGCTGTCTGCAAAAGTGAGGTCGCCTCCGTGGCTGCGCGCAATATCGCGCGCAATCGGCAATCCCAATCCCGTGCCGCTGGCATCGAGATTGCGCGCTTCGTCAAGCCGCACGAAAGGCTTGAAAACCTCCTCGCGCTTTTCCTCAGGAATGCCCGGCCCGTCGTCGTCTATGGTGAGGCTGAGCCAGCCGTCGCCGTGCGAGGCATGGATTTCCACTGACTGGGCATAGCGGAATGCGTTCCCGACCACATTGGCGATAAGCCGCGAAAAGGCGTTTGGCCTGACATGGACATTGGGTGAGCCGGTGATCGAGGTTTCCAGCCTGCATTTACGCAGCCTTGCTTCATCCTCGAGCCTCTGGAAACAAGCAGCCAGATCGAACGGCCCGGTATCCTCGGCGGCTTCGCCACGCGCGAAGGCAAGGTAGCCTTCGAGCATGGATTGCATATCGTCTATGTCCTTGCCGAGCGCCTCTATGTCGGCCTTGCTGCGGGTCAGCGCCAGTTGCAGTTTGAACCGGGTCAGGATGGTGCGCAGGTCATGGCTGACGCCGGTGAGCATGGCGGTGCGCTGCTCGATCTGGCGCTCGATCCGTTCGCGCATCTGCATGAAGGCAAAGCCTGCGCGCCGCACTTCTTCCGCCCCTCGCGGGCGGAAATCGCGTGGCATGGGGCGACCTTTTCCGAAACTTTCGGCAGCCTCCGCAAGCGCCAGGATCGGCCGGATCTGATTGCGAAGGAAGGGAATGGCGATCATCAGAAGCACCAGCGAGGTGCCGACCATCCACAGAAGAAAGATGTGCGTGTTGGAGGCATAGGCCTGACTGCGGCGCACGAACACCCGCAGCACCCGGCCTTCGAGCTGGATGCGGACTTCGATGATATTGGAATTGCCGACCGTATCCAGCCAGAACGGCCGGTTGATCTGGCGGGTAATCTCTTCCGACAGTATCTGGTCGAGGATCGAGAAGAAGGGCTTGGGGCCGGGCGGGGGCAGGGGCTCGGGCGGAAGCAGGTCGACCTTGAGCTGCATGCGGTCCTGCGCGATGCGTATGACATTGGCGTAGTCCGCTTCGTTCGGATAGGTTTCCAGAAGATCGATGATGGCCGCGATATCACGTGTCACCGCCTGCGACAGGCGCTGTGTCACCGTCTGCCAATGCCGTTCCATGAAATCGAAGGCGATGACCGATTGCAGCAGAATCATCGGCGCAATGATGATGATGAGCGAGCGGGCATAGAGCCGCTTCGGCATATAAAGCGAAACCAGCCGCCAGAACCTTCGCCAGGCTTTTCTCACCGAAGCGGCCGCGCGTTCGAGCCGGGCGCGAAATCCGTCGGGCGGCGAACCCTGCAAATCTGCTGTCGTCATTCTGTCTCGGCCTGCGCCTGGCTTTGATCGGCCGCTGTGGGGGCCGTTGTCAGCACTCTATTCCACGCTGAGCCGATACCCAATACCGCGCACCGTCTGCAGCCACACGGGATTGGAAGGATCACGCTCGATCTTGCGGCGCAGGCGGTTGATCTGCACGTCGATGGTGCGCTCGCCAACCTCCGAATCCTCTCCGACGAGTTCATGGCGGGGGATGGTCTCGCCAGCACGTTCGGCGAAGATCGCAAGGATTTCCTGCTCGCGGTCCGTCAGCTTCAGTACTTCGCTGCCGCGCTTTAGTTCGCGCTTTGATATCTGGAAGGTGTAGGGCCCGAACACCAGCTGCTCGACCTTGGGCGTGGTGGCCGGCCCACCGCGGCGCAATATGTTGTTGATCCGCAGGATAAGCTCGCGCGGGTCGAAGGGCTTGGGCAGGTAATCGTCGGCACCCGCCTCCAGACCGGTGATGCGGTTGTCCGTCTCGGAAAGAGCGGTCAGCATCAGGATGGGAACATCGCGCTCGGCGCGCAGGGACTTGGTCAGATCGACGCCTGTTTCGCCCGGCATCATGACGTCGAGCACCAGAAGGTCGAAATCCAGGCCGGCGAGCTTGCGCCGCGCTTCCGCCGCGGTGCCGGCCACGGTGACACGGAAACCGTTTTCACTCAGGAACTGCCTGAGCAGGTTGCGGATGCGGGTGTCGTCATCGACGACGAGCAGGTGAAACGCATCGTCATCCGGCGCGTTGGCCTGCTGATCCAGCCTGTCGGTGCCTTCCATGCCGTTACTCCTCGTCGTCTGCCCCGCGGTGCGAGGGATCGGCGTCGATCTGTGCCCTCAGCTCCGGATTCACCATCGCCTTGAGGAATTGCTCGATAGACTTTCTCGCCTCGCCTTCGACTTCCGTCAATGCGTCATGTATCCGGCGCGACTGTGGCCGGGAAAGGGCAAGCGCGAGTTCGCGGCCCTTGGCCGTGGGATAAAGTTCGCGCTGGCGGCGATCGCGCGGACCCTGCAACTGCATGATATGGCCCGTATCGAGCAGCTGTTTGAGAACGCGCGCCAGCGACTGCTTGGTGATCTTCAGAACATCCAGCAATTCCGCCACAGTGAGGCCCGGCCTGCGGTTGACGAAGTGCAGCACCCGATGGTGGGCACGCCCGAAGCCATACTCCGCAAGCATCTGGTCCGGATCCGAGGTGAAGTCGCGATAGGCAAAGAAGAACAGCTCGATCAGCGTAAAATCGATGCCGTCCTCATTGGCGACCGCATCCCGGATCGGTGCCTCTTCAGCGGTAATTTCCTTCAGCATATCTCTCCAGAAAGAATTATGTCAGCACTGTTGACGTATTCTGCGCCCAATGATAATTTTTGACAAGCTTTAGGGCTTATTGCGACCGAAAACGCAAGGCTGAGCCGGAAATCCGGAACTTCCTGAGTTTGCCATGGCCACAATATGGGCCTAGGCTTCCGTTTGGCGGGCTTTCGTCGCTGCCGGATCAAAATTCAACACACAGACTTATGCGGGCAAGGTTGCTCGCGGGAGGTTATGTCATGGCATCCGTTTCCTTCGACCAGCTCGACGGCTATATCTGGATGAATGGTGAGTTCGTCAAATGGGCGGACGCCAAGATTCATGTACTTACGCACGGACTTCACTATGCCAGCGCCGTATTCGAGGGCGAGCGGGCCTATGGTGGTGAGATTTTCAAGCTGACGGAACATACGGAGCGCCTGCACGAATCGGCCCGTATTCTGGGCTTCAAGATTCCTTACTCTGTTGCAGAGATTGATGAAGCCTGCGCCGAACTGCTGAAGAAGCAGGGCTTCAAGGATGCTTATGTGCGCCCGATCGCATGGCGCGGCAGCGAGCAGATGGGTGTTTCGGCCCAGAACAACCGCATCAACGTTGCGATCGCTATCTGGCAGTGGCCGAGCTACTTCGATCCGGAACAGAAGCTCAAGGGCATTCGCCTCGATATTGCCGAGTATCGTCGTCCGGATCCGCGCACCGCTCCGTCGAAATCGAAGGCTGCCGGCCTCTATATGATCTGCACGATTTCCAAGCATGCGGCTGAAGCGAAAGGCTACGCCGACGCCATGATGCTCGACTGGCGCGGGCAGGTTGCTGAGGCGACCGGCGCCAACATCTTCTTCGTCAAGGATGGCAAGATCCATACGCCGACGCCCGATTGCTTCCTCGACGGCATTACCCGCCGCACTGTGATCGGCCTTGCCCGCGATCGCGGCTACGAGGTTATCGAGCGCGCGATTCAGCCGGAGGAACTGGAAAGTTTTGAGCAGTGCTTCCTGACAGGTACGGCTGCAGAGGTGACACCGGTGTCGGAGATCGGTCCGTATCGCTTCGAGGTTGGTGAGATCGCCAAGAATCTTATGAACGACTATTCGGCTGCCGTGCAGCCGAAGCAGGCGATCGCTGCGGAATAAAAATCTAATTTATTTCGATTTCGAAGGGGAATGGTTCATCACCATTCCCCTTTGTCTGTGCCAGTTTGACATTCGATGAAATCAGAGTCTCAGTGAAAAAATCCGGCTCAGGCGAGTCGGGATTTTCGAGAGGGATCACGGATGGAAACGCTTCTTCCTATCATCGTGCAGATCGTCACCGGTATTATCGGTGGTCAGGCCGTCGGTGCGGCAGTCAAACAGGCCGCAATGGGCCAGCTTCCCAAAATTCTCAGCGGTGCGATCGGGGGTGTCGGCGGTGCGGCCATCCTCGGAAGCCTGTTGGGCGGCGGTATCGATCCGGCAGCAGCAACGGCAGCGGCAGAAGGTCTCGGCGGGGCCCTCAACCTGAACAACATCATCGGCGGTGCTGGTGGCGGCGCGATCCTCACCGGCATTGTCGGTGCGGTCATGAACGCCATGAAGAAATAGTGGCAAACCATGTTTGCATGGGCAAAGGGCGGCTTCGGCCGCCCTTTGTGTTTGCGCAGTTCGTGATTGCAGTGGACGCCGGCCGGCTCCGATCCTACATCAGGGGCGATTTACCGACCGCGGCAATGCCGACAACGAAAGGATCATCATGGGTCAGATCAATGCCGGCATCGTTCCCGTCACGCCGTTCCAGCAGAATTGTACCATCCTTTTCGATGAGGAGGACAAGGTCGGTGTCGTCGTCGATCCCGGCGGAGACGTGGATCGAATTCTTGCAGCCCTGAAGGACAATGGCATCACTGCCACAGCCATCTGGCTCACGCATGGACATATTGATCATGCCGGCGGCGCGATGGAACTCAAAGACGCGCTTGGTGTCGAAATTCTGGGCTCGCATGAGGATGACCGGCCACTGTTGGCAAATCTCGAAAATCAGGCGCACCGTTTCGGGCTGACAGGAGCCGTGCGCAACTGTGAGCCGGATCGTTTTCTGGTGGAGGGCGACAGGGTATCGTTCGGATCTCATGAGTTTGAGGTCCTGCATTGTCCCGGTCATGCGCCGGGCCATGTCGTCTACTACAATCGCGCGGCGAAATTCGCTCATGTTGGCGACGTTCTGTTTCGCGGGTCCGTAGGACGTACCGACCTGCCAGGTGGTGATCATCCTGCGCTGATCCGTTCCATCAAGGAAAAGCTTCTTCCTCTCGGAGATGACATTGGCTTCATCTGTGGTCACGGTCCGGGAGGGCGCTTCGGAGAGGAGCGGCGCTCAAATCCTTTTCTCGTGTGACGTGCTTTCAGAGACCTCAAAAGGAAAAAGGAGCGCTCTGGGCGCTCCTTTTTCTTTTGAAACGATATGATGCGTTCGGAGACTTTGTGAAAAGTCGTTCCCTTTGCCTCAATTAGCCTGGCAGAAATGCCTTTGGCCATCATATCCAAGGAACGTGCCGGAGCGCGAATCGAAGCTACGATAGCGATCCGAGCAGTACCTGTACCATTGCGGGCTCCAGGGCTCGTAGGATGCACGATAGGTGTCGTTACGATATGTGCGATACGGAGCCGGTCGCGGTTCCCGGATAACGTAGGTAGGTTCTGGCTCGTAGTAGCGAGGCTGAGAAGCCAGTGCACCACCGATCAGCGCGCCAGCGGCGAGCCCGATAACGCCGGCTGCTACAGCGTCACCTCTGGAGCGCTTGTGGTGGCGATTGTAGTCATGGCCATAATAGCCTCCGTGACCACCATAACCGCCGCGCCGCCAGTCACGAGCCTCGGCGGCGGGCAGGGCGCTTAGTGTGGTTGCGACAACTGCCGTGGACAGCACGCAAGCCTTGAAAAATCTGTTCATGACGGTCTCCTATTCGAAGCCCACCGCCGTTACCGGTTCGATGTTGCCCCGAGAGATAAGGGACCGTGCCTGAACGGCGGCTGAACGAAACGGTGTATTGTCCGTTAAACGTAACCGCCGGCCAGATGTTCCGCCGTGTATCAGCCGACGGTGAGATTGACCGCCTTGGGGCCCTTGCCGCGCTTGTCCGGCTCGGTCTCGAAGGTAACTTTCTGTCCGTCCTCAAGACCGGGAAGGCCCGAAGCCTGAACGGCAGAGATGTGGACGAAAACGTCCTTGGCACCATCGTCAGGCGTGATGAAACCGAAGCCTTTGGCGTGATTGAAGAATTTTACGGTGCCGGTCTGCGGCATGGGATGCTCCCTTATAAGTCCCACAGTCTTTATATCGGGATTGTAAAATACCCGAGGACGGAATTTGTCCTTTATTTTCACTTCAACGGCAACAGAAACTTTGAGTCTTTCGCCTCTTCATCATAGTTTCCGGCCATGAAACAGAAAAGGCGCGACCTTTGTTGTCGCGCCTCTGTCTTAACTGCATTTGCAGCCGGAATCACGCAGCGCGAAGATTGACAGCCTTGGGGCCTTTGCCCATGCGGTCAGGCTCAACATCGAAAGTAACCTTCTGGCCATCAACCAGAGTACGCAAGCCGGAGGCCTCGATCGCAGAAATATGGACGAAAACGTCCTTGGCGCCGCCATCGGGCGTGATGAAGCCGAAGCCTTTGGTGCTGTTGAAGAATTTTACAGTTCCGGTCTGGGACATTGGGAGAACTCCTTCGCCCTATCGTCATTCAGAACCTCTTTTGCCAGGGCAGTCAGAGGTCCGGTGGTTGCTCGGCGGTCATGCATTCGCGCACGGGTAACCCCCCGCCAGAACGGGGTTGTCAGAGATTCACGATATCGGGAAAAGAGTCGTCCAAAACGTTCCATTCTCCGGGATGCAAATACCCGAACATTGAACTTATCGCACGGATTTGTGACTGTGGCAAGACCGCGCCTTTTCAAAGCCAGAGCAGAGCACTCTTAGGCCAATGGAATTCAACGGCTTGCGGGCAGCATCCGGAACTGTAAGCCTTGTCACGCGTTGTTGGCGCTGCCACTAGCACACAGGAGAGGGAATTGATGAGATTCAGAAGTGTTTTTCTGTCGGGAGCTGCAGTGTTGCTGGCGTCCGGCATGCTGGCGGCTTGTGTGGCTGTAGATGATGGGCCCGGCTACAGGCCTCCGCCACCACGCCCGCGCCCGCCGGCACAGGCCTGTACCATGGAATACGCACCGGTTTGCGGCGTGCGTGGCTCGGAAAGCCGGACCTTCGGCAACAGCTGCCAGGCAAGAGCCAACGGATACAGGATCAGCCATGAGGGCGCATGCAGGTCCGGTGGAAACAGGCCCGGCTGGGATGATCGCCCCGGTTCCGATCGGCCCGGGACGCGGCCAGAACGGCCCGGCCGCCCGCAAGGAGCCTGCACACGTGAATACGCTCCCGTGTGTGCATCCAGCCGCGGACAGCTGCGCACCTTCCCGAATGCCTGCGAAGCAAGGGCAGCAGATTGGCGGATCGTCGGCAACGGCAGCTGCCGCTGATCTTTTACGATTTGAAAGGGGCGGGTCAAAAAGGTCCGCCCCTTTTTTCTAGAGCGCCTGACCGTTCTGGACATTCAGGAAGCAATCGAAGCCACCGAAGATCATGCGCTTTCCATCGAAGGGCATATTTTCCATATCTCCTTTCAGGCGTGGATCGGCCATCACCTTTTCAAGGATTTCATCGCGATCCTTGCGTGATTTGTAGACGATCCACGAAAAGATCACGATCTCATCTTCTTTGGCCTGAACGGCGCGAGGGAACGATGTAAGTTCGCCATAAGGTACGTCCTCGCCAGTGCATTCCGCATAGGCAAGGGCACCATGCTCCATCCATACGTCGCAGGCCTTGCGAGCCATTGCCTTGTATTCCTCAAGCTGGGCCTTTGGCACTGCGAGCAGGAAACCATCAACATATGACATTACTCTCCTCCTTCAGCTTTGGTCTGTTTAAGAGCTGACCGGCGCATTCATTGCCCAGGCGACCCCGAATGGGTCGCGAAGGCTGCCCCAGCGATCACCCCAGAACATCACGTCAAGCGGCATCACAACTTCGCAGCCGGTGTCGACAGCGCGCTTCCACCACGAGTCGATGTTTTCTGCCGTCAGATGAAGTTGCATCGTGCAACCCTGAACCGGCTGATGCGGATGCCCGTGTTCCGGATAGGCGTCACAAAGCATCAGACTGGAGCCGTTGACGTAGAGATGAACGTGCATGGTCCGGCCATGCTCGTCGGGTGGCACGGCATACACCTGCTCTGCGCCAAAGGCTCTCCGGTAGAATTCAGCCGCCTTCAGTGCACCGTCCACCTGGAGGTAAGGGGTGAGGCCGCCGAGCGCCTTCGGCATGGGCGGGGTCTGGGTTTTCGCGTCTGCATCGTTCATGTGCTTCTCCCGGGTTTGACATTGCGAGCCCCCACAGGACGTATGACGACGACGAGTTACGGGTGGCGGAGGTATCCGCCACCGCGAGGTTATTTCCCCGGCTTCCCAGTCTTGGAAGGACGACGCCTGCTTTTCGCGATATCGGCCGCGTCCTCGTATGAGCCGATGCCGATACGCTCCCGCCTGACGGGTTTCACATCATCCGGCTTTGCCGGTTTTCTGCCGTCAACGGGCTTTTCGGTGCGCCCTACGGTCATTTCGTCGAGCGTGTTCTTTCGGAACAGGGACTTGTCACCATCCGGGAGACCGAAATCCGAACCATGAGCTTCCTGCGCCGACTGTTTCTTGAACAGAGACCGTGAAACTGCTCCTGCCGGGGTCGGCATGTCGGTTCCAGGCCCCATATCGTCCAGCGAGGGCTTGGAGAACAGGGAAGTGTTTCCAGGTCCATCTTCCACGGCCTTATGCCGCGCGCGCCCCTTGTTATGCTTGCCCTTTTCCCGCCCCGACACCGGGCTCTCGGATTCGGCGTATTTCGCCAGCGGGTCGTCGGAAATCTGAAGCTCCAGTTCCGTGAGCCGCTTCACCTCATCGCGAAGACGGGCTGCTTCCTCGAAATTGAGGTCGGCAGCGGCATCCCGCATTTTCTTCTGCAGATGTTCCAGATGCGCCTTGAGATTGTTGCCCATCATCTGGCCGGCATCGTCTGTGAACTGAGAGATGTCGGCGCGGACATGATCCTTCTCGTAGACCGATTCAAGAATGTCCGCGATGCGCGACTTGACCGATTCCGGGGTGATGCCGTTTGCCCTGTTGTACTCGAGCTGCTTCTCGCGGCGGCGGTTGGTTTCCGCCATGGCGCGCTCCATCGAGCCGGTGATCTGGTCGGCGTAGAGAATGACCTTGCCGTCGACATTGCGCGCAGCGCGGCCGATGGTCTGGATCAATGAGGTTTCAGAGCGCAGGAAACCTTCCTTGTCCGCATCGAGGATGGCCACGAAACCGCATTCGGGAATGTCGAGCCCCTCGCGCAGGAGGTTGATGCCGACCAGAACGTCAAAGGCTCCGAGGCGAAGGTCGCGCAAGATCTCGATCCGCTCCAGCGTATCGATGTCGGAATGCATGTAACGCACGCGAGTGCCCTGCTCATGCAGATATTCCGTGAGGTCCTCAGCCATGCGCTTGGTGAGCACCGTCACCAGCGTGCGATAGCCTTTTTTCGTCGTCTCGCGGATTTCTCCGAGAACGTCGTCGACCTGCGATTTCGCCGGACGAACCTCGACGGGCGGGTCGATCAGCCCGGTGGGGCGAATGACCTGCTCGGCGAACACACCGCCGGCCTGCTCCATTTCCCAACCGCCCGGCGTTGCCGACACCGCCACGCTGAGCGGGCGCATGGCATCCCATTCCTCGAAGCGCAGGGGCCGGTTGTCCATGCAGGACGGCAAACGGAAGCCATACTCCGCCAGTGTTGCCTTGCGGCGGAAGTCGCCGCGGTACATGCCGCCGATCTGGGGGATGGTGACATGGCTCTCGTCGATGAAGACCAGCGCATTGTCCGGCACATATTCGAACAGGGTCGGCGGCGGGTCGCCCGGCGCGCGGCCGGTAAGATAGCGCGAATAGTTCTCGATGCCGGCGCAGGAACCAGTGGCTTCCAGCATTTCGAGGTCGAAGCGCGTGCGCTGCTCCAGCCTTTGTGCCTCCAGCAGGCGCCCAGCCTTTTCAAGCTCTTGCAGGCGCTGCTGCAATTCTTCCTTGATGGACTTGATAGCCTGATTCAAGGTCGGGCGCGGCGTGACATAGTGCGAATTCGCGTAGATTTTCACGCTCTTCAGGTCGCCGGTCTTGTTGCCGGTGAGCGGATCGAACTCGGTGATCGCGTCGATCTCGTCTCCGAACAGGGAGACGCGCCAGGCACGGTCCTCAAGGTGGGCAGGAAAAATCTCGATCGTGTCGCCGCGCACCCGGAAGGAACCACGCACGAAATTCGCGTCCTGCCGCTTGTATTGCTGGGCGACAAGATCAGCCAGCAACTGTCGCTGGTCGAGCCGGTCGCCAACCTGCATCTGGAAGGTCATGGCCGTATAGGTTTCGACCGAGCCGATACCATAGATGCACGAAACCGAAGCGACGATGATGACGTCGTCGCGCTCCAGCAGCGACCGCGTGGCCGAGTGGCGCATGCGGTCAATCTGCTCGTTGATGGAGGATTCCTTCTCGATATAGGTGTCCGTGCGCGGCACATAGGCCTCGGGCTGGTAGTAGTCGTAGTACGAGACGAAATACTCCACCGCATTGTTCGGGAAGAATTTCCTGAACTCCGCATAGAGCTGGGCTGCCAGCGTCTTGTTGGGTGCCAGGATCAGGGCAGGGCGCTGCGTCTCCTCGATCACCTTCGCCATGGTGAAGGTTTTGCCGGAACCGGTCACGCCAAGCAGGACCTGCGTGCGGTCGTCGTTGGCAATGCCCTCGACCAGATCCCTGATAGCCGTCGGCTGGTCGCCGGCGGGCTGGAAGTCGGATTCCATGCTTATCGGAATGCCGCCTTCAGATTTTTCCGGCCGGGCAGGGCGGTGCGGGGTCCAGATCTTGCCGTTCTTGTGCAGCGGATTGCCGCTTTCGATCAGGTCGGACAAGGCCTGTACCGTTGCGGTGACCGCGGACTTGGGCAGGGAAGCGGCATCTTCCAGCGAGATGTCGAGGCCCGCCACCGGGTTCAGACCTGCTGCAGCGCGGTCCTTGGCGGAAGCTGCTCCGCCCATCGAGGTGCCACGCGCCGTGCGCGTGGGCGAGGCGGAGCGCGGCGCGACTTTCTTCGCTGTTTTGCCAGAGGCTTTATCGGTACCCTTGCCTTGAGTTGCAGATAGTCGCTGCTGTTCGGCTTCCTGCGAAATCTGCTCCGCCCAATCCGCTATTGAACCAGACAGAGGTGCTCCCGAAAATTCGCTCTGCGGTGCTTCGGCAAAACCGCCGTCGCGCAGCGGTTCGCTGGCGTCATGAAAGTCGGTAAGAGGACTGCGCCGCTGGGGCTGCGCCGGTTTCGGGGAGGATTTGGACATAGGCCGAATATGGGTGGACTCGCCGCAAATGGAAAGGGGCAGCGGAACACAAGCCTGCGGCCGGGCCTGCTGCCCGGATGCTCTGCTGACAGCAGGTTGTCAGCAGCCTTCAACCAAAGCGCAATTTCATGAGCACGATGGCGCCCACGAAAAGAAGCGTGAGTATGTTGGCGACAATAACCGGCCAGGAGCCGATGAGCACGCCGTAGACGGCCCAAAGGGCGACACCTGCAGCTATGGCGCTCGTGGCTGCCAGCGAAATATCGTCAGCCTTGCGCTCGCGGGCAAGCTTGACGACCTGCGGAACCCAGCCGAGCGTCGTGATGAGCGCGGCACACGCGCCTATGGCTTCGATCCAGTAAAACAAGGTGGAGGCTCCGATAAGCGCCACTGCCGATATGGCAGATTTGCCTCCCGCTGGAAAGCTGGTTCAGAGGCTGGACCAATGAAACAAAATGTGTTCGCAGGCATTTTTTTGCCTGCGCGCCGTGATCGGCTCGGGCTCTGCAATCGGGCACCAGTGTGGCTGTCATGCTTTATGTCTGGTGGAGTGCAACCGATTCCTTTTGAAGGCAAAGACCTGTCACAGAGTGACGATGGGCAAGATGCTGAATGGCCGGCAAAGGTGCCAATGTGTCAGAATTAAGTCGCTGATAATGTTTAGAAAAGTTATCTTTCGTGATTTGAAATCGGGATCGGGTCACATAGCTTCCGGGTGTCGCAGGGCAGTTCGCATGCCGGGTTGCCTGAGGAAAACCGCCAAAAACGGAGTATCCGACATGAAAAAGACACTCGCCACCGCCGCTGCCCTTCTCGCACTTCTCAGCACCGCATATGCGGCAACCGTGCAGGGCACGATCCAGGCGGTCGACCCGGAAACCAAATCGATCACGCTGGATGACGGCAAGATCTATCAGTTGCCACCGGAAGCCGCGGTCGACCAGTTGTCGGTGGGCGTCAATGTCGTGGTGACCGTAGACGATACGACAGGGTTGGTGACGTCGATCGAATCTGCTTCGTAAGAAACCAGTTCAGACAACGAGTTTCAGCCGGTCCCCGCAGGGGCCGGCTTTTTCATTACCTGCATGATGAGCGTGTTGAATGTGGAAAGGAATTGCTGCCGTCACGGCCGTAGTCCGGTGACGGCGGGTGAAGCAGCTTGTGATACGCAGGCTGAGGCATCGATACGCTCTTCTGGCAAATCGATTCCGGAAAATACGGCAATCACTTGATTTTGCGCAGGGTTTTCTTCCGACTGTTGACGTGTCGCCATTGGATGGCTACGCCATGAAAGCGAAAAATCCGGAGGTCAGGCATGGTGCAATATGTGAACGGCGCGCCGCAGGGGGAGCTCACGCTGCGCACATTGGCTATGCCCGCCGATGCCAATGCGGCCGGCGATATCTTCGGCGGCTGGGTGATGGCACAGATGGATCTTGCCTGCGGCATCAGAGCAGCCGAACGCGCGCGTGGCCGCGTGGTGACGGCGGCTGTGAAGGAAATGTCCTTCGCAAAGCCGGTCAAGATCGGCGATACACTGTGCATTTACACTCGCATCGAGCGCGTCGGCCGCAGTTCGATGACGTTGAAAGTGGAGGCCTGGGCCCAGCGCTATCTGTCCGAGCTCATGGAAATGGTCACGCATGCCGATTTCGTCATGGTGGCGCTGGACGACGAAGGCAAGCCGACCCGTGTTCCGGGCGAGTAACTTCGCTTCCACTCGTCATTTCACGGTTGCATCGAAACGCGCCCGGGCCTTGTTGATCCGCTCTGTATTGGCGCGGGCCCATTCGCTGAGCGCGGTTACGGGAACCAGAAGCTCGCGGCCCAGATCCGTCAGCTCGTAATCCACCCTCGGCGGTATGGTGGGAAAAACTGTGCGCGTTGCGAAGCCGTCGCGTTCCAGGCTGCGCAGGGTGGTCGTCAGCATCTTCTGCGAAATGCCGCCAATTGCACGCCTCAGCTCGCTGAATCGCATCGGCCCTTTGCCGAGTGTCGTCACGACCAGCACCGTCCATTTGTCGCCGACACGTTGCAGGAGCGCGCTGATGGCGCGGCAATCCTCACTGCGGTGATCGTGCCTTGGTTTCAAAAAAGTGCCTCCTTGCGCTGATGCTCCAAGGTTACATAAATAGTGTCGGTTTCTTTTTTATACCACTCTAAACGGAGAATATGCATGCCGTCTTCCAAAGTCAGGCTCGCCGTCGTCATCGGCTCCATCCGGGAAAAGCGCTTTGCCGAAAAGCCTGCTCGCTGGATCGCCGATCTCATCAATCAGAGGGACGATGCAGAAGCTGAAATCGTCGACCTCAAGGATTATCCGATGGCATTGTTCGCGGAGGATGCGTCACCGCTGTGGGCGCCTTCGAAGGACGAGCATGCCCGCCGCTGGCAGGAAAAGCTGGAAGAGTTCGATGGCTATGTTTTCACGGCGGCCGAATACAACCATGCGCCGACTGGTGTGCTCAAGAACGCCTTCGACTATGCCGGGGCACAGGTGTTTCGCAAGCCTGCCGGTTTCGTCGGCTATGGCGGCGTGGGTGGAGCGAGGGCGGTGGAGCACCTGCGGCAGATCGCAGTCGAGATGCAGATGGCTCCCGTCCGCGCGGCCGTCCATATCCTGCGCAACGATTTCGTCGCAATCCTGCAGGGACAGGACATTGCGGACCTGGCCCATCTGAAGGAAGGCGCGGATGCGCTTCTGGAGGATATGGTATGGTGGGCCAGGGCGTTGCGCGCCGCGCGCGTGGCCGAAGCGCAGGTCAAGGCAGACTGACGGCACCGGCAGGAAAAGAGGGCCTCGGTTGTTTCCGGGGCCCTTTTCTTCATTTTCAGCTTGCAGCTGGCAGTTTGGTAGCCAGAACCTTGTCTATGCGGCGGCCATCCAGATCGACCACCTCGAAACGCCAGCCCTGTGCATCGACCGTTTCGCCCGTGGCAGGCAGATGATGCATATGTGACAGAACATATCCGGCAACGGTTTCGTAGTCGCGATTTTCCGGCAGATCGATACCGATCATGTCAGCCATTTCATCAGCCTGCATGTAGCCGGCCAGCAGCCATGAACCATCCTCACGCTGGAACGCGGTTTCGTCGGAATCGTCCTCATCCAGATCGGAGCGGAAGACGCCGGTGATTGCTTCCAGAATATCCGCTGGCGTCACCACGCCTTCAAAGTGGCCGTATTCGTCATGCACGAGCGCCATCGGCATGTCGGCTTCCTTGAGCTTTGCAAGCACATCGAGCGCGTCGGCCTGATCGTGGACGATTGGCGCCTGCTGCACATGCTTGCGCGCATCGAGCGGTTTGCCGGCGAGCAGAGTTGCGAGGATATCGCGTGTCTGCACCACGCCTATCATGTCGTCGACATTGCCGTCGGCGGCGGGCAGGCGCGAGTGCGGGCTTTCCATCAGCACCCGGCGAATCGTGGCCTCGTCAGACTGGACGTTAAGCCAGTCGACATCGGTGCGTGGGGTCATGACCGCGCGCACCGCCCGGTCACCCAACCGCATCACGCCGGCGATCATGCGCCGCTCGTCGGATTCGATGGTGCCCTGATGCTCCGCCTCGGCAACGATCATCTTGATTTCTTCGTCGGTGACCTTCTCTTCGCTCTCGCCGCGCTGGCCAAGCAGCCACAGCACTGACCGTCCTGAAAGGTCCAGCAGCCATACCAGAGGAGCGCAAACCGTCGCCAGAACGGACATCGGCCCGGCGACCTTCGAAGCGATGCGCTCAGGATCGCGAAGCGCGATCTGCTTCGGCACGAGTTCGCCGATGATGAGCGAGGCATAGGTGATGAGCGCTACCACGATGCCGACGCCGAGCGGCTGCGCAACTCCGGCCGACATGCCTGAAGCAGCAAGAAGCTTGGAGAGGCGGTCGCCCAGGGTAGCACCGGAGAAGGCACCCGAAAGCACGCCAACAAGCGTAATGCCGATCTGGACGGTCGACAGGAACTTGCCCGGGTTGGCGCCCAGTTCCAGCGCGCGCGCTGCGCCGCGGACATTTCGGTCGACCATCGTCTTGAGGCGCGCCGGACGAGACGAAACGATCGCAAGTTCCGACATGGCCAGCAGGCCGTTCACGCAGATGAGGACGACCACGATGGCGATTTCAGTGTATAGCATGAATGCTCATTAGCACCCCGGAGCCCCTCTGGAAAAGAGAGCAAATCAGCCGCGCTGATTGTTATGCGCATCAACGATGCGTTATCTGCAGGCCCGGTAGCCGTTTCTGCGGTTTTTTATGTCGAAATGAAAATGGTCGCGGTGATCGTAGTTGTAGCCGGGACCAAGAACCGTGGTGAAATACGAACAACCGTCGGCGCGAACGGTGTTGAGCAGGCCGCGCTCGCGGAACGCGAACAGGCCTGGTTTGCGAACGTCTATGAGTTTGCCATTGTTCAGCTCGATCGCCATCACGTCCAGCGCGTTGCCTTTGCCATGCTCGGACAGAACCCCTTCGCCGCGTATCTTGCGGCAGGAATAGCTGGAGCCTTGCCGTATCGATTTGACGCCGGAAAGATAGCGCCAGCGTGCGGCCGGTGTCAGTTCGTTTCGGGTCCAGCTGGCGAAGCTTGCGACCATGGCACAGGTCAGCGTCGCGGCTGGTTTCATTTCCACGCCGCCGATTGCCGTTACCTTCACGGGGTGATCAATGCCGCATTGGCCACCGTCATTGATGGGCGCGAGATCGGTGTAGGCCACGCGCAGCCGTTTCAATTCCTTGCGGCATTCCACCTCGTCCTGCGGAAGCTGGGTTGTCTGCGGCATAGGCTGGTCGAAACGCGGATAGGCTGCCGTCAGATAGGGGTTTGACGGTACCAATGCCTGCATGCCGACCCCTGCCTGCACAGCAGACGTCTGTGTTCCAACGTCTACGGCAGGCTGAAGATTGAGGACGCTGCCGGTGTTGCAGGCTGACAAGCCGGTGATTGCGGCAAAGATGGCGATGCCGGTGGAGAGCCGGACAAGGCGCCGCAAGAAGGGGGCGCCGGGTGCTGCGCTGGGGGATTTCCCGGCCATGACGAACCAAACTCTGTTCCCTTGGAATGCAAAGCTTAGCTGTGAAGGGTAAAGGAAAGATCAGCGGCGGCGTTCATGCCTGTGGCGGCATTGGGGCGGGCTTACTGACAAAAAACGGAACCGTTGCGGCGTGGGGCCAGATCGAGATGCAGATGCGTTTCATGATCGGGGTCGCTGCCGGGTCCGAGAACGGTCCTGAAGGGTCCGCAGGCGGCCTTTCTGACATGGTCGAGAAACTGGCGCTGTTTTGCGGCGGGCGAAGGCTGGACTTCGATCCTGCTGCCATCTTTCATGGTGAACGCTGCTATATCGAGCGCATTGCCAAATGCGTGCTCGGACAGTTTCGAACCATTGTGGCGCGGGCGGCAGACATAGGCCGAAGCGTGACTAATGCCTGCAAGATCGGCGCCCGCAATGTCGCGTGCCGCGGGCTCGACAATGTCGGCGGTGAAACGCGCGACAGTCTCGGCGAGATCGCAATTGAGTTCGGCTTCGGGCGACAGTTCCACGTTTGTGGCCAGTCTGGTGACGACAATGGGGTAGGGCAGAGCACAGCCAGCTTCCGAATCCCGCTCGGCAGGCTTTTCCCTGAAAACGACGCCCATTGTGCGAAGCCTTGCCCGGCATGCCAGTTCATCCGCGGGCATCTCTTTTGCCGCAGTTGCAGCCGAACGCGGATCTGGTGGAAGTGAGGGCTTCTCATCAGGCGTTTTCTGCGACTGGTCAGGCGGTGCAGGCTTTGCCTCGGGTGTGGGTGCGCGGTCCGGCGGGGAGATTGCTTCTGGCGCATCATCAGGCCGGTTTTGGGGGAGCGGTGTCTGCTGTTGTTCCGCCTGTTCGGGAACAGGTGCATTTCGGGGAAGTTGGGGCGGCTTTTGTCTGGTAAAAGCAGGTGCTGCCATCAGGCATATGGCAGTCATCAGGGAAAGCAGGGTGAAGCGGATATGGATCATCCAGCGACAACGATGAAAGTGCGGAGGCAGTTGCCGCTGGCATGATCACCTTCGGTAACCGATTGTCTCGGCGGGCCAGTCCGCGCCGTCGTGCATTCGCGCGAAGATTCCGAAAAGGTGCGTACTTCATTGAAAGAAGAGTCTTTTCGGTCGGATTACGTCAACTCTGGCTGTCGTGCAGTCGGCGATTCCAGTCTTCAACCTTACGGCTGGCTATTCGTCTTTCGGCAAGCTCACACCACGAGGATGCGAGTTCCGGCAATGAAGCGAGATCGCGCAGAGAATCGAAATCCATTGTCCGCGTGTAAAGAAGTTCGATGATGCGCGCCAGGGACCAGCAAGGCTGTGGCCGTTCCAGCAGAACGAGACTGTCGCCCGCGGCCGCATGACCTTCCTCAAGAACGCGATAATACCATCCCGTCCGTCCGCTTTTCTGAACTCTCAGCGCCATGTCCGACCGATCGAAACGCGCATTCAGCCGCCAGCAAGGCTGGCGTCCCTGGCTAACCTGAAGCAGGGCGGAGCCGAACCGGTAAACATCTCCTATGCAGACATTCGCTTCCGACAGGCCAAGCGTCGTGATGTTCTCGCCGAACGCGGGAGCGTTGGCCACGATTCCGTCCTCGCTCCAGGCCGCATAATGGTCGGCGGGATAGTGATGGACCGCCTTTTCCGGGCCGCCATGGTGACGCGTGTCGCCTTGATTGTCGCCCTGCAACCCGGTGGCCGTTATGGCGATCTGGCCACAAACCGGCTTCTTGTCTATGCCGCTCGGCACCTGCCGGGGACCCAGCGGCGCTAACTCGCCGATGAAGAGCGCTTCAACGACAGCAATGGCTGGCTCCTGTGCCAATAGGGTATTTCTCAGTGAAAGCACTACTCTGTCCTCATCGAACGCCAGTTCGAGAAAGGCAGCAGGCCGACCAGATGTCGAACGGCTCCCCGGGGTTTTCTTGCCGTGCGAAAATCAAAATTCTTTCCTGCTTGCTTCATGCGTCTTTCAACGGCGGTGCGGTTTGGCGTCCATGTTTCCATGACGTTCAGCTTTGGCCAGTTCACGTGGGATTGACAGGGCCAGCAGTGCAATTGAAATGGCGCAATCTCTTCTGCTTCATTGGATTATCCCGTTGGCTTCGCTCCTGTCTCCCAAGGTTCTGCCCATCCTGATGCTGCTTGCCTCGAATGTCTTCATGACCTTCGCATGGTACGGACATCTGAAATTCAAAGGTGCAGCAATCTATACGGTTGTGCTGGTGAGCTGGGGAATTGCTTTCTTCGAATATTGGCTGGCGGTGCCGGCCAACCGGATCGGTGCGGAGGTTTATTCAACCGCAGAATTGAAGACGATTCAGGAAGTCATCACGCTTGGCGTATTCGCTGTGTTCTCCGTGGTTTATCTGAAGGAGGCTTTGACATGGAACCACCTTGCAGGGTTTGCGCTGATTGCCTGTGGCGCTGCGTTGATTTTTAGAGCCTGAGCATTAGCCGGGAAAACGCCCTCCATTTTTAGCACGTGAAAAACCTTCAGCACTTGCTATATTGTGACGAGAATCCAAAATTTGACGGTTCCGTCGGTTTCCTGACGGACCGTTTTCTTTTTGTCGAAAACCCGCGGAAAAAGTGCGGACGGCAGGAAAGGTGAAGCTATGAACAAGGTGCCGATGACAGGCGGTGGTTTTGAGGCTCTCAAGGAGGAGCTGCGTTGGCGTCAGCAGGATGAACGGCCTCGCATCATCGAAGCAATTTCTGAGGCACGCGCACATGGTGACCTTTCAGAGAACGCCGAATATCATTCTGCCAAGGAAGCGCAGAGCCTGAACGAGGGTCGCATCGGCGAGCTCGAGGATCTGATCGCACGTGCCGAAGTCATCGATATCAGCAAGCTGAGCGGCGACAAGATCAAGTTCGGAGCTACCGTGGTTCTGGTGGACGAGGACACCGAGGAAGAAAAGACTTATCAGATCGTCGGCGATCAGGAAGCGGATGTGAAGGCGGGTCGCATTTCCATTTCTTCTCCGATCGCACGTGCGCTGATCGGCAAGGCGGTTGGCGATGCGATCGAGGTCAATGCACCGGGTGGCGCGCGTGGTTATGAGATCGTCGAACTGCGCTGGGCGTGAGCCTGCTGCCGGATAGGAAATCCCGGATCATGGGCAAAACGCTGGTCGATCTTGCGCAGATCCATGTGGTCGTGCCCAATTTCAAGCAGCGCCTCTCCGGTGTTACGAGCACAATCATCCAGCTCGTGCCATTGCAGGCCCGGGAGATCGGTATCGCAACGCTGGGGCCGGGCTTGCCCGACCATCTCCCCAGGTTGCGATGGTGGCAGGTGCCGGGGCTTCTGCGCCGACCGAAGAATGCGCCGGTTCGCGTGTGGCATGCGCGCCGCAA
Source organism: Aquamicrobium sp. YD-1-mutant5 (assembly GCF_059509755.1). NCBI lineage: Bacteria > Pseudomonadati > Pseudomonadota > Alphaproteobacteria > Hyphomicrobiales > Phyllobacteriaceae > Aquamicrobium > Aquamicrobium sp. YD-1-mutant5. Next base: position 126,023 of record NZ_JCAKKP010000006.1, on the reverse strand, counting down.
TCCGGAAATGCTGGCCGGAGTGGTGCTGAGAGATATATTTAGGGCGCCGATGAAGCTTGTCTTCACCTCAGCATCACAGCGCCATCACAAGCGCTGGACGAAGTTCCTCATCCGCCGCATGGATGCGGTGATCGCGACCAGTCGCAAGACCGCTGCTTATCTGGAAGTTCCAAACACCGTGATCATGCACGGCATCGACACGGAACGCTTTCACCCATCCGCGGATCGCAGAGAGGCCACGAGTGGACTCGGTCTGGATCCGAAGCAGCTCTATGCTGGTTGCTTTGGCCGTGTGCGGCATCAGAAAGGTACCGACCTTTTCGTCGATGCCATGATCGGTTTGCTGCCGAAGTATCCCCAATGGTCGGCAATCGTCGCCGGTCGTGCGACTGCTGAACATGCGGGTTTCGAGGCTCATTTGCACGCGCGCGTGGATAAAGCCGGGCTTTCCGACCGGATCCTTTTTGTGGGGGAGCACAAGGACATCGAACGCTGGTATCGCGCTCTGTCGCTGTTCATCGCTCCGCAGCGCTGGGAAGGTTTTGGCCTCACGCCGCTGGAAGCCATGGCCAGCGGCGTGCCGGTGGTCGCCACCGACGTTGGCGCATTCTCCGAACTGATCGAGGATGGCGTGACAGGATCGCTCATACCCCGCGACGATACCGATGCGATGATGGCGGCTGCGGCCCAATGGATGGGCGACGATGTCAGACGAAACGCTGCGGCAATCGAAAGCCGTGCGCATGTTGCATCGCGTTTCAGCATAGAACGGGAAGTGGGATCACTCGGTGGCGTCTATGGATCCGTTATACGTGACCTCTGAATTTTTGCGATATGTTGCGAGAGCAACGGCATATCCGGCATTTCGTTGATGCGGAATCTTCCATGACCACAGAAGCCAATATACGTCCGACCGTCACCGCTGTCATTACCAGCTGTCGACGGTTCGATCTTCTTGAAAAGACGCTTCGGAGTTTTCTCGAGCACAACGACTATCCGCTTGAGGAACTGATAATCATCGAAGATTCGAATGATCGCGGCATCTATGAGGTGCAGCCCTTATTGGCTGGGCTTTCTCATCGTATCATCTTCAACGATGGGAATATCGGGCAGATCGCGTCAATCGACAAAGCCTATGCTGACATCACATCGGACTACATCTTCCACATGGAAGATGACTGGCTATTCACGCGCAGAGGTTTTATCGCCCGGGCCGTTGAGATACTCGAACAGGAGCCGCAGGCGATCATGGTGACGGTGCGCGACGATGCCGACATGCCTCGCTATGTCCGTAGCCTGAAGACAAGAAAAACCGCCACGGCAAATTATAAGCTTGCCTTTCCGGCTTTGCATTTTCTTTGGCACACTTTCACGTTCAATCCCGGCTTGCATCGGACCAGCGACTACCGGGCGATAAATGGCGGATACAGGGCGCTTGGAGACGAGGCATCTATCAGCCGACACCACAAGGCCAGCAATCGCGACATGGCATGGCTGATCGGCGGTGGCGCGCGCCATACAGGGGACGAGCGCTCCAACTACGGGAGTGGGTGGGGCTATAGGGAGACAGCATCAGGCAACGGCATACTTCGTCTGTTCAGGTGGCAGAATCTGCATAAATGGCGAGAATCTCTCAAGCGGAGATTCTGGCACACACTTCGTCTGATAGGGATCGATACGGAGCCGTTGCAACGTAGGAGAAAAGGCTGATCATGCAGTTTATCAAAACCTATGTGATCAATCTGGACAGTGGCACTGCCCGCCTCGAAACCGTTAGCCGAATGCTTGCTTCCTTCAGCATGGATTTTGAGCGTGTCCCCGCATTCGACGGCCGCAAGCTCGATCTTGACGGCATTGCCGATTATGATGCGGGGTGCGCGGAACGCTATATGGGCCGAAGCTTGGTTGGTGCGGAAATCGGATGCTACCGTAGCCATCTCGCGGCTGCCGCGCAGTTTCTGCACTCGGATGCCCAGTATGGATTGATCTTAGAGGACGACATATTGTTGCGTTGCAACCCTATTGCGCTTCTTGAAAAAGCAATTGCGACATTGGAGAGCGTAGATAAAAATTGGCTACTGCTCAATATTGGCGCTAATAAGTCCAAAATCACCAGCCGGATCTCGGACTATGACATCGATGGCTACCGATGTAGTCTGGTAGCTGCTCATTATTTTCCTATGATGGCCTGCTCGATCGTTTGGTCGCGGGAGGGAGCTAGGCAATTTGTCGAAAACCACGGCAAAATCTTTGCCCCTGTCGACAATTACTTTCGCTATTGGCTGACCCGTGCCGGGCATGGATATGCCTTCTGGCCGGCGCCGGTAACTACTACCGATGCGGAAAGCCAAATTGCAGCATCGGATGGCGGCAAGCGCAGTAGATATGGCCGCAAATGGTATTATGGCTTCTCCAAGCAGAAAAGGTTGCTTGAGGACAAGATTATCGCAATGAAAATGCGAAAAAATTTTCGCGATCTGATAGCGAAATCATCTATTTTAGAGTAGCCACGATATTCAAGTTTTCTAGTGTTATTTTTCGATAGAAAGGCTGCGGTATTTATCCAATCCTCACCGGCACCTCGTCTTTCACTTTGCGGATGGTAAGTGCCGTGCGCACCGTGTCCACGTTGGGTGACGAGGTTAAATCTTCAATCACGAAGGTCTGGAAAGTACCGATGTCGCTGGTCACGCAGTGGAGCAGGAAGTCGGATTCGCCTGATACCATCCACGCCTCGCGCACGATCGGCCAGTTGCGGGTGCGCTCGGCAAAAGCCTTGAGTTCTGTTTCGGCCTGATGCTTCAGGCCCACGAGGCAGAAAGCTACCACCTCCATACCCAGAGACGGGGCGTCGAGCAGGGCGCGGTAGCCGCGAATAATGCCGCTTTCTTCCAGGCGTCTTACACGGCGGAGACAGGGAGGGGCGGAAATGCCCACCCGTTGCGAAAGTTCGACATTGGTCATGCGACCATCTTGCTGCAATTCGCGCAGGATTTTCCAGTCGATGGCGTCGAGGTCGGCCTTCAGGGTCATGCGATCATCTCTGCGCAAGAATCTATCGTCATCTGGTAATTAAACAACTTTTTATGATGCGCCAGCGGTTTGTCGTTACCCTGCGAATTCCGTCAGTTTCTGGCGAAGCTTTCCGGGGACACTTTGTCGTTTGCCTTGCTGGCTTGGCTGCAAGCACTTACATTGCGGCATATTTCGATTTGCGTATCTGTCGGGCCGTCTTGGCGGTCCATCATCTGCAAGGCAACGCCATGACCGTCAAGCATGCTCCCGTTCTCATCATCGGCTCCGGTCCGGCTGGCTATACGGCTGCCATCTATGCGGCGCGCGCCATGCTGAAACCCATGCTCGTCGCCGGCCTGCAGCAGGGCGGCCAGCTCACCATTACGACGGAGGTGGAGAATTACCCCGGTTTTGCCGAGCCGGTACAAGGTCCATGGCTGATGGAGCAGATGCTGAAGCAGGCCGAGCATGTCGGGGCGGAAATCGTCAATGACATCATCATCGAGGTGGATCTCGATGCGCGCCCCTTCGTGGCGAAAGGTGATTCAGGCACGGTTTATACGGCCGATGCCCTGGTTATTGCGACGGGTGCTCAGGCAAAGTGGCTGGGAATCCCTTCCGAGCAGACCTTCATGGGCTTCGGCGTATCCGCATGTGCCACCTGTGACGGGTTCTTCTATCGTGGCAAGGATGTCGCGGTCGTTGGTGGCGGCAATTCGGCCGTCGAGGAAGCTCTCTATCTTTCCAACCTTGCCCGCACTGTCACCGTCATTCATCGCCGCAATGATTTCCGCGCCGAACGCATTCTGCGCGAGCGGCTTCTTGCCAAGGACAACATCAAGGTGATCTGGGATACGGTTGTTGACGAGATCACGGGTCGTCCCGGGCAGGCGCCACTTCCACCTTCCGTGGATGGACTGAAGCTGCGCAATGTCGTGACTGGCGAAGAAAGCCGGTTGCCTGTCGATGGCGTGTTTGTGGCCATAGGCCACGCGCCGGCCGTAGAACTGTTCGCCGGCAAGCTGAAGCAGAAGCCAAACGGCTATTTGTGGACAGAGCCGGATTCGACCCGTACCAACATTCCAGGTGTGTTTGCTGCCGGTGATGTCACCGACGACATCTACCGTCAGGCCGTAACGGCGGCCGGAATGGGCTGCATGGCTGCGCTGGAAGCGGAAAAGTATCTGGCAGGCATCGAAGCGCACAGGGACGCGGCGGAATAGCCGTAAAAAATCCCAACTCTTCCTTCAGACGCCGACATACACGAGGGGAATCATGGCGTTGGATTGGGACAAGCTCAGGGTATTTCATGCAGCCGCGCAGGCAGGGTCGTTCACCCATGCCGCCGAGACATTGCATTTGTCGCAATCCGCCATCTCGCGGCAGGTGAGTGCGCTGGAGCATGATGTCGGCGTGCCGTTGTTTCATCGCCATGCGCGCGGGCTTGTGCTGACCGAGCAGGGTGAGATGCTGTTCCGCACGGCGCATGACGTGCTGATGAAGCTGGAATCCATCCGCTCGCGTCTGCTTGAAACAAAAGACCACCCGACCGGTGTTCTGCGGGTGACGACAACCGTTGGTCTGGGTACCGGCTGGCTTACCGACCGGACCAAAGAATTTCTGGAGCTTTATCCGGAAATCAACCTGCAGCTCGTCTTCACTAATGAGGAGCTCGACCTGACCATGCGACAGGCCGATTGCGCAGTGCGCCTTCGGCAGCCTCAACAGCCGGACCTCATTCAGCGGCGCCTGTTCACCGTGCACCTGCACGTCTTTGCATCTCAGGAATATCTCGACCGCCATGGTGTGCCGAAATCCGCTGCCGACCTCGACCGCCATCGGATCATCACATTCGGAGAACCGGTGCCGAGTTATCTGGCAGGGCTGAACACTCTTGAGACCGTCGGGCGGCCCGATGGTGAGAAACGACCAAGTGTTCTTCAGATCAATGATCTGATGTCGATCCGCAAGGCCGTGAAGCGAGGGGTCGGTATCGCCATGCTGCCGGATTACATGTCCGGCAAGGATTCAGGGCTCGTTTCCATCCTCGAAGAGCTTGAGGGCCCATCCTTCGATACATTCTTCGTGTATCCCGAAGCGATGAAGAACCAGGCTAAGCTCAAGGCGTTTCGTGACTTCATGTTCTCAAAGGCCCGTAACTGGTCTTATTGATTGATTTCTGAAGTCCAGCTGATTGTTCCACCCCAACACGGCGCGTCTGGCGGTTGCTGTCAGCAAGCCTGTCTTCGGGTTCTGCCTGCATAAACAGCAATGCCCTCTTTGAAAGCGTATCGGGATCCGGAAGCTCCCCCGCTTTTGGGGCACACCTGCTTGCGAAGCGGGCAGGCAGATGCTCATAGCTGCCGCTGTCTTGGTCTTATTGCATTGCTGCGGGCATTGGACCACAGGTCGCGTGTTTTTGCATGTGTGCGTTGCAAAATAGTTGCTTGTTCATTGTGCAGTCGTGGCTCATATATAAGCCATCTCCTGAGTGCGTTCTCCTCCCATTAGCGCTCACGAGTGTTCCCCTCTGGAGGTTTAGCCTTATAGGCACTTCCAACAAACTCAGCCGGATCTTATGATCCGGCTTTTTTGTTTTAGCCAACCTGATCGCGCTTCTGCTTATGTTCGCATGAGTACGTTGTTGCCGTCCTTTGTCTGTACATTTTGCTCTGCTTTCCCGGCATGTTGCTCCTCAGGGAGATGGTCAGCTGATGCTTTTTCGCAGGCATTGAAGCGCGTCACGCAGGTTCTGGTGGCGCGTAACGGTCATGTAACCCCTGTAACGTGACGGGACCGGCGGAACTTCTGTAGTCATATCCTGAGGGCGCGGCCGGCTTTCAGGGGATGGGGGCATCTTCCGGAAAGCCGGGTCTCAGGCGACGGCCGCGTCCGTCTTATTCTTGCTGGCAGATGCCGGCACCCTCCCTGCGGCGGACCTGCCGTTTCCTCCCCCGGAGACGGTCCGCAACAAACGGCGACAGGCTCTCCCTGTCGCCGTTTGTTTAAGCATGGCTTATTTCAGCCTGTTATGCCGCCTTGCCGGCTGCGTTCATGACCACATCTGCCAGGCGACCTGTCAGCTCCGCCATGTGGCTGAAACTCGCAACATAGTTGCCGACGCCGGAAGTTGCCGATCGCAACTCGATGATGAGATCTCCCATTTCGGCTTGCGGCATGGTTGCTCTCACCACATCCCATCCCGGCCATCCGCTGCGGGCGTCGTAACCCAGGATCTGGCCCCGCCGCTGGGGAATGATGGCGATGATGCGTGCAGTTGCCTCGGATGGTGTAAAGATTTCCACCTCCATGATCGGCTCCAGCAGAACGGGGGAGCATGCAGCCATTCCCTCCTTCATGGCCAGGCGTGCCGCCACCTGGAATGCCATGTCGGAAGAATCGACGGTATGATACGAGCCGTCGCTGAGGTTGACCGCTATGTCGACAACCGGAAAGCCGAGCGTGCCGCATTTCAGATAGTCGCGAACGCCGGTCTCCACGGAGGGAATATATTGTTTCGGAACCACGCCGCCGCTGATGGTGTCGGTGAATTCGAAGCCGCTTCCACGCGGGAGCGGTCTGATTTCGATGACGACATCCCCGAATTGCCCATGGCCACCTGATTGCTTCTTGTGACGACCGCGCTGTTGCGTTCCCTTGCGGATGGTCTCCCGATAAGGAACTGCCGGAGCGTGGCCTTCGACGGCAATCTGGTTGCGACCTTCGAGGCGCTCGCGCACCACACGAAGATGCATCTCGCCGTGACCTGAAAGCACCGTTTCTGCGGAATCCTGATTGTGAGCGAGGCTGAGGGAGGGGTCCTCTTCTGCCAGCCGCTGCACGGCTGCGGACAGTTTCACATCATCCTTGCGTTCTTTTGGCCGCAACGCGAAGGCGTAAACCGGTTTTGGCGGAACCAGTTCGATCAGGGATTCCCGTCCGCCCTTTGCGGAAGTGAGGGTCGCCCCGGTGCGGACGCCCTCGAGCTTGCCAAGCGCAACAGTATCGCCGGTTGCAGCATCTGCGATTTTCGTCTGGTCCTTTCCAAACATCCGGTAGAGGCCGGACACTTTGGCAGCTTCGCCATTCGGTAGAAAAAGCTCGACGCCGTCCGACACCTGACCTGCCAGTATTCGCGAGACGGAAAGCTTTCCGCCGTGCGGTGTATGGATCGTTTTCATGACCTGCACGAGCGTGGCGCTTTCGTCATCTGCCACGCCCAACCGGCGTCGCGTTGTCTCGATGCCAGGCGCATCGTGGCGGATTGCCTTCAGCAACCGCAGAACCCCGTTGCCCTTTTCTGCGGTGCCGATGAGCACGGGCGTCACCCGCCCTTCGCGCAAATCGGCGACAAGATCGTCGAATACGGCATCGCGAGGCGGCTCGATCTCTTCCAGCAACTGCTCCATAAGGGCGTCGTCATGATCGGCCAGCGTTTCCAGCATGGAGAAGCGCGCCTCGATCTCGCGTGCTTTATCGTCGCCGGGAATATCGGCAACTTCGCTCGCCGCGTATTCACGGTAGATGTAAGCGCGCTCCAGCGCCAGATCGATCGAGCCGATGACGACCCCATCCTTGCGCAACGGGATCTGGCGCAGAAGCAAGGGCACTGAACTTGCCGGCTGCAGGGTTTTGAGTGCTTCGCGCACTCCGGCTGCGGCTTTGTCCACTTTGTTGAGGAACAGGATGCGGGGTATGCCGAGTTCATCCAGCCTGCGCATGATGAGCTGCAGGGCCGGGATTTTCTTTTCGTCAGGCTCGGCAACTACCACTGCCAGATCACAGGCAGCCAGAATGGGCTCGGCCTCGAAGGCGAATTCGATCGAACCGGGGCAATCGACGAAGGTGAAGGTATCTCCCATGAATTCGACTGTTGCGAAGGTCGCTTCCACGCTCATCGCGTGTTCACGAGCTTCGGGGGAGTGGTCGGAAACCCTGTTTCCTGAGGCGATTGGATTTTGGCGGGCAATTGCGCCCGTGCGGGCAAGAATGGCTTCGAGAAGCGTCGACTTGCCGCTTGAAAAGGGACCGACGATGGCGATGCACTTCGGTCCCGTGCGTCTTCCTCCGGCGCGATTATCCATGGCTGACCTCCGCTCAGGCATTTTTGACGGGAGCGGCGGCCGGCCTGAAGACCGTCGCGCGGAGGCACTATCGACGTCTATCGTGGAGAGCTGCCTTCCGTAAGGGCATGGTCACATGGCTTGGCGGATGGGGCAAGGGGGCATGAGACAGCGTCATGGAACTGCAAAAGAAAAGCCCGGCCTGAAGCCGGGCTTTTCTTGAGTCTTCTGAATCGCTTGCGATGGTCAGCTCAGGCTTGCCGTGAAGCGCTGAATGCGTGTGCAGGCTTCTTCAAGAAGCGTGTCCGACGTGGCGTAGGAGATGCGGAAATTCGGTCCAAGGCCGAAGGCCGTGCCAAACACAACTGCCACGCCTTCCGCTTCCAGCAACTCGGAAGCGAAAATTTCGTCGTTCTCGATCACCTTTCCGTCTTTCGTCTTCCTGCCGATCAGGTCGGCACAGGAGGGATAGACGTAGAACGCGCCTTCCGGCGAAGGGCAGGAAATGCCGCGTGCCTGATTGAGCATCGAGACAACGAGGTCGCGACGAGCCTGGAAGATCGCCTTATTCCTGCCAATGAAGTCCTGCGGCCCGTTCAGCGCCTCGACCGACGCCCATTGAGCGATGGTGCAGGCACCTGAGGTCTGCTGACCCTGGATCATGTCCATGGCCTTGATAAGCTGCAGCGGGCCAGCGGCATAGCCGATGCGCCAGCCGGTCATGGCGTAGGCCTTGGACACGCCATTCATGGTCAGCGTGCGCTCGTACAGGTTGGGCTCCACCTCGGCGATGGTTTTGAACACGAAGTCGCCGTAGGTCAGGTGCTCATACATGTCATCGGTCAGCATCCATACCTGCGGATGCTTCAGGAGAACGTCTGCCAGCGACCTGAGCTCGGCTTCCGTGTAGGCGGCGCCCGAGGGGTTGGACGGCGAGTTCATCACCAGCCATTTGGTCCTGGGCGTAATCGCCTTCTCAAGTGCCTCGGCGGTCAGCTTGAAACCGTTGTCGATCGAGGTTTCTGCGAAAGCGGGCGTACCGCCGCACAGCGCGACCATCTCCGGATAGCTGACCCAGTAGGGGCGGGGGATGATGACTTCGTCGCCGGGGTTCAGCGTCGCCATGAAGGCGTTGAACAGGATCTGCTTTCCGCCCGTGCCGACGATGGTCTGCTCAGGCTTGTAATCGAGATTATTCTCGCGCCGGAACTTGGCGGCGATGGCTTCGCGCAGCGGCGCGATGCCGGATACCGGCGGGTACTTGGTCTCACCACGGCGAATGGCCTCGATCGCGGCATTCTTGATGTTGTCGGGCGTGTCGAAATCCGGCTCGCCGGCGCCCAGTCCGATCACATCCCGGCCCGCGTTTTTCAGCTCGCGCGCTTTCTGCGTTACCGCGATGGTCGCGGAAGGCTTCACGCGGGAAAGGGCGTCGGCAAGAAAGGCCATTGGAACGTCTCCGATATATGGCTTGAACGGGGAAATTTCTGCACGTCTCTAATGTCGCATTGCGTTACTCAGCGCAAGTATCCTTCGTTTGCCGAGTTGATGGGCGGTGTGTTTCGCCGGAACGGCCAAAGGGTGATTAAGTGGCTCTTAAGCGTTTGCTGACAATCTGATGGAATGCCGAAAAAGTGAGCGGAAGACTGCAAAAGTGGGGCGCAGAACCGGGCTGGACCACATAGAGCGCGAGGAAAACGGAACCGCTGTCGGACAGTGGGGTATGTTCACGCTCAGAAGCGCGTTCCAGCCCATCTTCGGATTCCACCAGGGGAAGTTGCGCATCGAGGCTTTCGAGGCTCTCATCAGGCCGTTCCGGGACGGCGAGCCGGAAACCCCATCCGCCTTCTTCGCGACCTGCAATGCCGAAGACAGATTGCAGGTGGAAGGATTGACCCGGACGCTGCACTTTCTCAATGCAGCAAAATGTCTGCCCGACGATGCCACGCTTTTCATCAATATCGATCCGTCGGTATTTACCGCACAGGACATAGGCGACGGTACGCTGCGCGACATAAGGCTGGTTCTGAACAGCGTCGGTATCGAACCTGCACGCGTGGTTTGCGAAGTCACGGAAAATCCCACCGGATCGCAGCAGGCCTTTCACAGCTTCGTGTCGGGCTTGCGTGCCAACGGCTTCCGTATCGCGGTGGATGACTATGGTGCCGATGAGTCCGACATAAAGCGCATCAGGGAACTGATGCCCGATATCGTCAAGTTCGATGCGGTGTGGATCAACCGGCTGATGGAAACCGATGCAGGCTTCGTCCTGCTTTCTAACATGGTCAAATCCTTCGAGGATCAGGGAATAAGAACCGTTTTCGAGGGGATGGAGGAGGACTGGCAGATCGATCTGGCCGAGAAATCCCGTGCTTCGATGGTGCAGGGCTTTGTGCTGGCGCGCCCGCAGATAGCCTGCCCGGAATTGAAGACCATGGGTATGGCGCCAGCTCCTGCATCTGAACAGGGCTCGCCGGAAAAACCGGCAGGCTCAAGGCCCGCCCATTCTCCCAGGGCCTTTGGACGGCGGGTGGTGAAATGACATCCAGGGCCAGGCGGCGGAAGCAGGTTGCCGATGCCATATTCGCAGACGAAATCGGCCTCGAATATGCAATCCATGAGGACTTTCGTCTGCGCAGCACCTACCAGCCCATTTTCGAACCGCGCGGCAGGTTGTTGCGCATGGTGGCGGTCGAGGCCGCCGTTGAAGCGCATCGGCGAGGCTGTGCCGTTTCCGCAGCTGAGTTCCTCGATACGGTCGCCCCTTGCGAAAGGCTGTATGTGGATGCCTTGTGCCGGATGCTGCATCTGCGCAACTACCGGCATGTGGGCGTTGAAGGAGTGAAGCTGTTCTTCAACTTCGACTTTGCCGCAAACGACCTTGACGGCCGCATGGTGGCAGAGCTGCGCCAGATGGCGGGAAGGCTGGATGAACTCGGGCTGCATCCCGCCCGGCTGATGTGCGAGGTCGTGGTGTCGTGCAGCGACGACAGCGAGACGCTTGACGTTCTGGTGCAGGAAATGCGGGCAGGCGGGCTTGGCGTGGCGCTTGCCAGTTTTGGAACCGGCAACGACACGGAGCGCTTGCTGAATCTGATCCGTCCGGATCTGGTGCGTGTCGATGGCGCTCTCTTCGCGCTCCTGTGTTCCTATCCCGCTGCCGGCCGCTTGTTCGGCCGGCTCGTTTCCGTGGTGCAGGACAGCGGGGTAAGGGTGCTCGTCGAGGGCATTGCCACGCCCCGGCAATTAGAGGTTGCTCTGGAAGCTGGTTGCGATCTCCTGCAAGGTTCGTTGCTGGCCAGACCACTTTCGGCCGGGGCATTCTTCGATGACGGGCCGCTGGCAATCCAGCATTTCCTGCCGTCGGCCCGCGAAGCGTCCGAGCAGGCTTTTTGATCTTCCCAGAAAATTAACTCATTGGAAGCGGTGACGTGGCTGCGCAATATGCGGGGCCACGGAGATTTTTCGATGACTGTGCTTTACGGAATGACCGACAGCGGCAACTGCTACAAGCCGCGTCTGCTGCTGGCGAAGCTGGGCCGGCCCTTCACCCATGTCGAAGTGAGTTCCCGCGACGGGTCCACTCGTACGCCCGAATTCCTGACACGCAATCCGAATGCCATGGTTCCGGTGCTTTTGCTGGAAGACGGCCGGCTGCTTGCCGAATCGAATGCCATGCTGCTGCATCTCGCCGAGGGCACGCGCTTTCTTCCCCATGACAGCTATGAACGGGCGCTGGCCTATCAATGGCTGTTCTTTGAGCAGTACAGCCACGAACCCTATATCGCTGTTCGCAGGGCGTTGCTGACCTATCCCGAGCGTGCGGCAGCTGCCACGCCGGAACGTCTGGCGCTGACGCTGGAGCGCGGCAACAAGGCGCTCAGTGTCATGGAGGCGCATCTCACAGGACATGATTTCTTTGCAGGCACTGCGCTGAGCGTGGCGGACATTGCGCTCTATGCCTACACCCACACGGCGGACGAGGGCGGCTTTACCCTGAACGACTATCCGCAGGTGTCGGCGTGGCTGCGGCGGGTCGAGCAGGATCCGGGACATGTGCCGCTTGCCTGGGTGCCGGACGCCTGATCCGAAGCCTGCCTTTGGTCAGCGGGACGATGTGCTTGCGAACAGCGTGACCGGCATGCCTTTGTAGGGGTTGGTGTGCATGGCCAATATCCAGAGGCACACGCAGACCACGACGCTGAAGATCGCCAGCGCGTTTCTGCCGGCCTTCGGAACTTCGGCGTGAACCATGGCGATGGTGATCATCGCCATGACGGTCAGGCAAAGCACGAGATACCATTTGGTCAGGTCAACGGCAGTCTGGCCAATGGCGAGGCGCTCGTTGCGGGCATCCTGCAACTCGTCGAAATCATTCACGGTCTTGCTGACGAGAGGGGAGGCGATGCCTCTTTTGACCATGTCCACGATGCCGATGCGTATCTCCTGAAGGGCGTCGTCGACCAGCGGATTGGGGACGCGGTTCAGCGTCTCCTGCCATTCCGTGGTGCGGGCCAGATCGGCATAGTTGCGCACTGCCTCGTTCATGGCGGGCAGGTTCAATGCCGCTTCATCGGATACGCCGATCAGGCGCATGACGGCAGACCGCTCGGCTGTTGCGGCGCTGTCGGCGCGGGCATCGAGCGACCACACGTCGGAAGCGGCAAAGCCCATGGAGAGCGCCCAGGCCGTGGAGACGACGCCGAGGAAGGCGGGTGTGGGAACCTGACCCGGCATGCCTTTGAAGAGCCGCGAGGCAATGTTGAGAAATGAAAGGCCTATGGCCAGTGTGCTGAGGCAGAAGCCTGCAATGACAAGGAAAAGAACCGGCGAGGACTGAGCGAGCAAAGTGTGCATCGCTCAATTCCAGCACGACACCCTTAAAATGGGGTCAATGCGCTGTGCTTATCACCCGAAACCAGAAAGGCGGGCAAAGCCCGCCTTTCCGGATCGGTAGCCTGACGGGAAGCTTTATGTCCGGGCCGGCAGACAATCCGCTGCTCGGCTGGTCGGGTCTTTCAGCTTCGGCGCGCTTCCAGCGCGACCGCCAGTACATCCGTGGCTTGTCGCGCAGTCCGGGTCTTTTCAGACCCGGCGCGCGCTCACGCTGGGTCAGGCTGCTTCGAGCGATCCAGCGGACGACTTGCCGGTGCGGCGGTCCTGCTCGATCTCGAAGCTTACCTTCTGGCCGTCAGCAAGCGAGGTGAGACCTGCGCGCTGCACGGCAGAGATGTGGACGAAAATGTCCGGGCCGCCATTGTCGGGCTGGATGAAGCCGTAACCCTTGGTGGCGTTGAACCACTTGACGGTTCCAGTTGCCATATGCGTATTCCTTCAACTTCTGCTTTGTCTAAGACCGGAAATACATCCGGCCGGTGGTATCGAGATTTTGGAGATAGACGGCAGCAAGCTCTTAGGAACGCGCGGCCCGGATCGATCGGCCGAAATATCAACGGTACCAATATAAGCTGTGCTTGTGATGCTTTCAAGAGGCTGCAATAAGCCTAATTTACGGAACAATGCAGGCCACAACAGCGTTTCTGATACCTTGCATTGCGGAGGATGCCATGCGGATTTCCAGATTGATCGGACTGGCCATCGTGGGGGCTGGCTGCCTCGTCGCGGCGGGGCAGGCCCATGCCATATCCCGCTACGATCCGACGCGCATGAGCTGCGGTGCGATCCAGGACAGGGTGGCGCGCGAGGGCGCAGTGATCCTGCGCTACACGTCGAAGCGCAATCCCAACCTGCCGATCTATGATCGCTATGTGCTCAACAACCGGTTCTGCCCGGCGGGGCAGGTGCGCGAGAGGGCCTATGTGCCGAGCGCCGATGCTTCTTCGTGTCCGGTCTACAAATGCGTGCAACCGGAATTCGAGCGCCGGGGCCGCATCTGGCGATTCGGGCACTGAGATTTCTGAAGTCATAATGCCCTCTGCTCAGAAACCGAAGGATTGCTGGGCCGACGGCGGCGGCCCGATCTGCACGCCCTCCAGTTCCAGCATCTTCTGCTTGGTTGCCGAGCCGCCCGGCGCCGAAAAGCCACCGATCCGCCCGCCAGCCGCGACGATGCGGTGGCAGGGCACCACCAGCGGCACCGGATTTGCGCCGAGGGCGACACCGGTTTCACGGGCCATGCCCTCATGCCCGGCGCGGCGGGCAAGCTCGCCATAGGTAATGGCTTCACCGAAACGCAGACGCCGCGCGGCCTCGTAGATGTCGAGGCGGAAGGCCTCCATTCCGGCGAGATCAACCTCGACATCGGAAAAGTCGATCGTGTTTCCGTCGAAATAGGCTTCGATGCGGGCGACCAGTTCCGCGGCCTGCGCGCGTGGCGAATCAATGGCCGCGCCGTGGTCCGACAATCGTCGTTCCACAGCCGTCCTGCTTTTTTCCGGCAGGCACAGGCGCGTGATGCCGGCATGTCCCCACGCAAAGCCGGCAAAGCCCATCTTTGTCTGGAAAACGGTATTCCCGGCAGTCTTCATGGCGCTGGCGTCTTCGTTCGGAATGTTACGCACTGACATATTATCTCATCTGTCCGGCTCGCCCACCACCCGAAAACAGCGCCGGTGCAGGTTGCTCCGCCGAATCGGCTGGTGTAATGACCGCTTAACCGAACAACGGACTTTGAACGTCTCTTGCCAGCGAAGCTCAAAATCGTCGCCCTTGGCATGGTGCTGGCCGCAACCGGTCTTTCCGGCTGCACCACCACCTCGCAGACCAGCCAGAGCTTTGCCGAGACGACTGAAGCAGATGGTGGCGATGCCGGTTTCGCGCTGGCGCTGCCGGACATGGTCGCTGTTCTCCCTGAGAGCGCTTTTGCCGGGACGACGGCGACTGCCGATGTCGCTTCGCTTCAGCCGCAATTGCCCGCCCCGATGCAGCCGGGCGAGACGCCTGTCGCCGCGCTGGCGCTGGCTGCCCAGCCTGCCGCTTCCCCGATCCAGCTTGCTTCCGCAGCCGCGCTGCCACGCGCAGAGCCTGCCGTGCTGACCACCGCCGAAGATCCGGCGCCGGCTTCGGGCGGCCATGTCGACGGGCTGATCGCCAAATATGCCAATGTCTACGGCCTGCCCGAACCGTTCGTGCGCCGCGTGGTCAACCGCGAAAGCACGTTCAACCCGAGCGCCTACAACAATGGCCATTGGGGCCTGATGCAGATCAAGCACGCGACGGCGCGGGGCATGGGCTATGAAGGGCCGGCCAAGGGCCTTCTCGATGCCGAAACCAACCTGAAATATGCCGTGAAATATCTGCGCGGCGCCTGGCTGGTTGCCGATGGCGACGAGAAGCGGGCCGACCGGCTCTATCAGACCGGATATTATTACCACGCCAAGGAGCGCGGCATGCTGGGCATCACCGGGCTCGGCAAGGACCGCAAGCGCCGCCGTGAACCGGCCGCCGCCACGCCGGCGGTTCTGGTCGAGACGCCGCAGCAGGTCGACCTGCCGATCGCGCTGAACTGATCTTTTCACCGTTTTTCTCTTCCCGCGCATGATGCGCTGCATACGCTGCGTGATGCTGGCCGCGCAATGCCGGCCGCGCCCGCGCGCCGCCACGCCCGGAAAACCGTCTGGCCATTGATCGCATCAGGATGACGGGCGGCCGTCAGGTCGCTCGTAAGATGTTTTTGGGTGCGGCCTTGCGACCGCCCGTCCGGCGTCCTACCGGGCCCGGCTGGCTACAGCCCTTCTGGCCGCGCATTCCTTGCGAAACGCGCGTGCAATGGACCGACCCGTTCCCGTTTCCGGGATGGTCTGAGCCGGACTGCCGCATTACCAAGCAGCCCAGCCTGCGGCGAACCATCGGTCCCTTCGCCAGGCACTCCCGGTCGGCGGCCCGCCCTCACGTTCAGGGTTCGCCACCGCGCCGTCCCATCCCAGGCCTGCCATCGTCATGACCGGCTTTCCCGCAGGAAGGGCAAGGGACATGATAGGCGAGGCGCAGAGAGTGGGGATAAAATAAGGGGCCGGCGCAAGAGGGGGAGGCGGCGCGCCTGCTTCAATTCATCACGATCGTTCTGACGGATTGCCGCGTCTTCATCCAAACGCAGGGAGCGGTGCGAGAGGTCGATCGAGCATCGCGCCAATCGTAAGCCGGTTATCGTTTTTTGCCTCTGCTATAGGCATGAAGGCGAGGAATTTCCAGTATTTAGCGTTCAGCATCCGTGAACAAAGTGGACATAAACCGAGCCTTTCAGCGAGCGGAAAGGAGACCTATCTCCCTGATATCAAGGCAGGCAAGAAGCTGCCTCGAGACAAATCGAAACCCGATCCAAGGAGTTTATCATGATCAGGATTATCGCTTCCGCAGCCGCTCTCGCACTGGTGTCGGGCTCTGCTTTCGCCGCCTCGATCAGCGGGCCGGTGGCTTCCTATGACGCACAGGCACGCACCATCCATTTCGAGAATGGCGAGACCGCGTCGATCCCTGTTCATGTTGCCGTACCGGCCGATCTGGCCGCTGGCTCGCATGCAACGGTCCAGATCAATGACAATACGGGCCTGATTGGCGCCGTGTTCTCCAGCACCCTGCTCGGCAGCTAAGCATCAGTGACCGTTAAAAGGGCCCCGCAACGAGCGGGGCCTTTTTTTATTGGCGCTGCGGGCTCTGCCTGATGTTGCCGTGACAGATTGCAGCCGCTGATCATGGACCAGACAGAGATTGCATTACCCGGTTTCAGGCCCCGGAGCTGGAAAGCTTCATCAGAACCAGACCCGAAACGATCAGCGCTGCGGCTGCGACACGCATCGGGGTGACAGCTTCGCCAAGCAGCACGATGCCGACGACAAAGGCGCCGACCGCGCCAATGCCGGTCCACACCGTGTAGGCGGTTCCAAGCGGCAGCGACTTCATCGACACCGACAGCAGTGCGAAGCTTGCGATCATGGCAATGATGGTGATGACACTCGGTGTCAGCAGGCTGAAGCCTTCCGACTTCTTCATGTAAAACGCCCACACGATTTCGAGTAAACCGGCGACCGCCAGATAAATCCAGGCCATGGTACGGCCCTCCTTTGATTGCCGGGCCGTCCCGGTTTTTCGATGGTTTTGAAGAGAGGCCGTCCTCACTCCGGATAATTGGTACGATTGTGGCCTCCGGTCAATGACCGGGATGCAACGCATCGTTCAGATACATGCAGGTGAGCATCGTGAAGATATAGGCTTGTATGACCGACATCAGCAGTTCCAGCGCTGTCAGGCCCACGGTCATGGCAAGCGGCAGAACGGCGCCGGCGATGCCGAGTGCGCCTTGTTCGCTCAGCGAAACCACAAATCCCGCAAAGACCTTCAGTGTGATGTGCCCGGCCAGCATGACCGCAAACAGGCGCACTGAATGGCTGACGGGCCGGGAGATGTAGGACACGACCTCGATCGGCACGAGGATGGGCGCGAGCACCAGCGGAACGCCGGGCGGCATGAACAGACGCAGGAAGCCGAGACCGTTGCGGATCAGCCCGTAGACGGTGACGGTCAGAAACACCAGCATGGCCAGCGCAAAGGTGACGATGATGTGGCTGGTGACCGTGAAGGCATAGGGAAACATGCCGATCAGATTGGCGACGAGCACGAACATGAATAGAGAAAAAACCAGCGGGAAGAAGCGCATGCCTTCTTCGCCGGCATTGTCGCGCAGGGTTTTTCCGATGAACTCAAACAACAGCTCGGCGCAGGATTGCAGCCGGCCCGGCACGATGGCGCGGCGTCGCGTGGCCAGCAGCAGAAAGCCCGCGCCGAGCCCCACGGTGAGCACCATGTAGGCTGACGCATTGGTGAAGCTGAGATCGAGCCCGCCAATTTCGAGCGGGACAATCCGCGAAATCTCAAACTGTTCGATTGGTCCGGCCATGGCGCGGCCCTCCTTCGAGTGGCCGGGCCGTCCCGGAATTCTTCAACTGAGGCGAGGGTCGTCCCCCGCGAGGCTTCCCCTAGCCAACGCCACGGCTTTCGTCAATGGAAGGGCGTTGGCCGGGGGCTGAGCCGGGGGCAGGCGGGCGCGGATGCCGCAGAAGATCGGCACCCGCAGGCGTGGCCGCCTGGCCGATATGCGGGCCGCTACTGGTTGATTTCGGGTTCGACCAGTCTCGCCAGCTTGTGCAGGGAGTCCTGCCAGCCCAGATAGCAGGCGTCCGGCGGGATGATGTCGGGCACGCCATGCTGCTCGATATGGATTTCGGTGCCCATGGAAACGGCCTTCAGGGTGACGGTGACGCGCATTTCGCCCGGCAGGTTCGGATCGTCGAAGGTGTCGGTGTAGACGAGGCGCTCGCCGGGCACGAGTTCGACATAGGTGCCGCCGAAGGAATGGCTCTGGCCGGTCGTGAAGTTGCGGAACGACATTCTGTGCCGGCCGCCGACCTTCGCATCCATTTCATGCACGGTGCAGAGAAATCCGTAGGGCGGGAGCCAGCTTGCAATGGCATCGGCCTCGGTGAAGGCGCGGTAGACCTTTTCGGGGCCGGTTGCGAGCACGCGGTGAAGTCGGATTGTAGCGGGCATGTGACAGTCTCCTCCTGATGTGGCGTTACGGTTGGTGGTCCGTGGCCCCCGGCCCGAAAAGCAGACGCAGATAGCGAATGAGGTGGTCGATGCTGTCGGCGGCGATTTCAGCGCCGCCTCTGGCCTTGGCGAGAATGAAGGCCCCCTGAAGGACGGCCTGCGTGTGCAGCGCCAGCGAAGCAGCACTCCACTCCGCCAAGAGGCCGCGCGCCTGGATGGCAGCTTCTATGTCGGCTTCAAGGGTTGCCGCGTGGGCGCTGATGCTGGCGTTGCAGGCCTCGCGGATGGCGGGCGCGGTCTCGTAGCTCTCCTGCACCATGGTGCCGACAAGACAGGTGAATTCCGGCACGCCGCCCCGCAGCAGCGCCTTGCGGAATTCCAGATAGCCGATGATACGCGCGAACGGATCGGCATGCATGTGATAGGGGGCAGCCGCGAACAGGGCTCCGGTGATCTGCGACCAGTGGTTCGCAGCCGCGACGCCAAGCTCTTCCTTGCTTTTGAAATGATGGAAGAAAGCCCCCTTGGTGACGCCGGCCGTCGCGCACAACTCATCGACGCTGGTGGCCGTATAGCCTTTCGCACGGATCACCGACAAAGCGGCATCCAGCAGCTTCAGCCTGGCATCCGGTCTGGCAGCGGGTGTTGGCATCGAGTTTCACCTTTCACGAAAATCATACCGACTGGTTGGTATGTTGTCAACGAAAGGGGCAGCGCGAAGCGGAGATGCTGATGGGGTTCGCTGAGAGCGGGGAGGCTGGGGATGGCTGGCTGGGGAGGGATCGTCGATGAGCTGGGAGGTAACAGGCACCCCCGGCTTGGCACGCGTTGAGCTTGGCGTGCGAGGGGGAGAATGGCACGAACACTGTGGGGAAAGGGCCGTGTGGCGGGCCGGATGGACTGGGGGCTGGAGAGCGGAAAGAGGCGGGGAGACGTGTGCGCGAGCGATGGGGAACGGCGGGAGGACGAGAAGACGCGGGTGTGACGGAATTGGACGGGCCGGATGGATGGGGTCTGGAGAGCGGAAAGGGGCGGGGAGACGTGTGCGGGAGGGATGGGTGACGGCGAGAGGACGAAAAGGCGCGGGTGTGACGGAATTGGACGGGCCGGATGGATGGGGTCTGGAGAGCGGAAAGGGGCGGGCAGACGTGTGCGGGAGGGATGGGTGACGGCGAGAGGACGAAAAGGCGCGGGTGAGAAGGAGTTGGGGCGGGCGGGATGGATGGGAGTTGGAGCGTTGGAAAGGGGGAGACAAATGCGCCGGAGGGGGCAGAGGGTCGCGGACGAGAAGGAGGTAGGGGCAACGGTGCCACCCATGCGGCAACCCGGAACTGGTGTTCGCGATCCTCGATGCCACCCCGCCCGGAAGGGTGTGGGCATCAACGAAGGCGGGGGAAGGTCGCAGCCGATGACGGTCTGTGGCCTGGGGCAGTTCCTGCCAATGTCGTGCGGGCTCTCAGCCTGCATGGGCAGTTGTTCAGGTTCAGGGCAGTGCGGAAGGGATCCTTGCGTTCTGACGGCTGCGTGTCCTCGGGGGAGCGGGCTTCCGTCCACATCCCCGGTCTGCCACAAATCAAACAGGCAGGGTGTCCGGGGAGGGCCGGATCGATCGGGGGAGCAGGAAGCGGAAGGGGCGAAGGGGGACGGGCGAAGGGTGTCAGGCTTCTGTGGAATGGTCCTGCCGGTTGCGGTCGCGCCATGTTGCGGGGCTCAGGGAGGTGACGCGGCGGAATTCGCGGTTGAAGTTGGACTTGGTCTGGAAACCCGACTCCAGCATGGCGGCGGTGACGGAGATGCCGGTCTGGCGCAGCAGCCGGCAGGCTTCGGCGATGCGATAATCGTTGATGTACTGGGAGACGTTCCTGCCGGCGAGGCGGTTGATGGCACCGGAAATCTGTCTGGCGGGAACGCCGGCGCGGCGCGCCAGCCGCGACAGCGTCAGGTTCTCGTCGAGAAACAGTTTCTGGCCGGCGAGCAGGGTCTCGACACGACTGAGGATCTCCCGGTCCTGCTCGGGAGAGGCGATCTGCACGGCTTCCTGAGCGGGTTCCGGGAAGGCTTTGGCGCCCGCGGCGACAAGGGTGGTCGCACCGATCATCAGCAGACCGAGCAGGCTGCCATTGCCGGCGATCAGGGCGGCATGATCGCCGCGCGTCCATTCGAAATCCAGCCAGATCACCAGATCGAACAGCGCGGAGATGCAAAGTGCTGCGGCCGCGATGACAAGGGCGCGATGGGCCGCGACGGCTTTGTCGAAGCGGGCCTCGTCGAGGGCGTCCGGACCGCGTTTTCCAAGCTGGAGCAGGGCGACGGCATAGCCGAGGAACAGCGCCACCAGCGCGATGTCGATGGACTGGGGCGCTGCGACCAGAAGCAGGGCTATCACCACTGGCGGCAGCCAGTGGAGCCATGAACTCCCGCCCTGATCCGCTTCGCTGCGCGCGATCAGGCAGCGGAAGCTCGCCAGCGTGAGCGGTGGCACACAGGCGGCCAGAACCGGCAGCACATAGCGCAGAGCGGTGAGGTCATAGCCCCAGCGCAGCCCGACCAGAAAGGTCTGCAAGGCACACAGGGCAATGAGGGCCAGAAACGGCCGGTTGACCTTGGCCTGATCGGTGGTGCGCAGCAATGCCGCCAAAAGGATCAGCAGCAGCAAGGCGACGACGAAAGGCAGAGGGACGAAGATCATCGGTGCTTCATGAGGTTGGATGGCGGACGCAGATAATGGCCCGGATCGCGATCGGGTACGACCTCAATCGTGATCGAGGAGGCATCAAACGCACGGTTCCCGCACTGTCGGGCCGTCCTTCCAACACATAGGAAACCATGATGTTCAATATGCAGACGTTTTATGCCGCCGCATTTGCCGCCGCGATGGCCACGCCCTCTTTCGCGGCGGAGGTCGGCGTGCGCCAGATTTCTATCGCCGCCGCTCCGACCGATCACGGACGCGACCTGCATGTGACGGTCTGGTATCCGGCGGAAGACGGCGGCGAGCCGGTCATGATCGGCGCCAACAGGGTGTTCGAGGGCGCGCCGGCCGTGCCCGACGCGACACCGGCACAGGGCCGGTTTCCGCTGGTGGTGCTGTCTCACGGCTCGGGCAGCCGCGTTCAGGGCATGAGCTGGCTGGCGACGGAACTCGCCAAGGCGGGCTTCGTCGTGGCCGGTCCGAACCATCCCGGCACGACCAGCGGCTATTCGACACCGGGCGACACGCCGAAACTGTGGCAACGGGCGGCGGACCTGTCCGCCGTGATCGACAGGCTGACAGGCGAGGGAATGGCGGGCGAGGGGGTGGCCGGTGACGTGCAATGGCAGGGCCTTGTCGATGCCGACAGGATCGGCGTGGTCGGCTTTTCGCTCGGCGGGGCGGCGGCGATGCTGAGCGCCGGCGCGCGCGCCGATCTGGAGGCCTATGCGCGCTATTGCGACACGTATGACAAGTGGGACTGCGCCTGGTATGCGGGCGGGATCGGCTATGTGAACGAAGCGCAGGTCAAGGTCGGCAAGGTGGACCTGCGCGCCGTCGACAAGACGCTGTTCGAGCAGTCGAACCTCGATCGCCGCATAAGATCCGCCGTGCTTGTCGATCCGGGTCTGGCACAGGCCTATGACGCGCAGAGCCTGAAGGACATTTCCATTCCGATGAGCTTCATCAATCTGGGAAGCGCAGGCACCGTGCCGCCCGGCGTGATCGCCGACGAACTGGCTGCGCTGACGCCGAACGGGACCTACGCCGCCGTCGCGGACTCCGTCCACTACAGCTTCCTGCCGGAATGCAGGGAAGGGGCCGCCGAGATTCTGCGGTCCTCCGGGGAGGACGAACCGATCTGCGAGGATGGCGGCGCCCGGTCCCGCGCCGATATTCATGCCGAACTGGTGCGGCTGATACGCGACGATCTGGAACGTACGCTTGCACGCTGACGGGGAAGCGTCCTGATGAATGTCTGCCTGCGGAGCGCTGGCGAAGCGGCGCTCTGCAAACAGGCCGCGCATGAGGACGCTCGAAAACGTTGCAGGCAGGGCCTGAAACAGGCCGGCCTGGTTTCCCGGACCGGCTGTCTTTATTTTTCCTGCGCTCCATGCGATTCTAAGAAAAGGGACACCGCTCCTGACCGGTCATGCGCACTGCCGCCTCTGCCCATATTTTCAGGAGCATGCGATGGGTTCTTCCCCAGTTCATACCATTACCTTCGGCCGCGTGGCCCCATGTCTGCCGGTTCGTGACATTCAGGCAGCCTTTGCTTTCTACTCCGGTGTTCTCGGCTTTCAGAAAGTTTTCGAGAACGGCGATCCTGTCGGGTTCATGGTGCTGAAGAAGGATGCCGCCGAGATACATCTCAGCCAGAACCGGGCGCATGTCGCGACGACGGTCAATGTGTTTCACATGTTCGTCAGCGACATCGACGCGTTTCATGCGATCTGCGAAGCGGCGGGCGTGCGGATCATCAAGGCGTTGAAGGACAAGGACTACGGCCAGAGAGCATTCGTTCTTGCCGATCCCGATGGCAACCGGATCGATGTTGGGGAACGACGTCCGGCCTGATCGCTAGGCGGCAGCACCAACAAAAAAAGCCGGGTCGAAACCCGGCTTTTTTAGGGAGTTCGCGCCGCTCAGAAATAATCCTGCAACGGGCGCACTTCGAGGGAGCCGGCCTTGAGGGCGGCGATGGCTTCCGCCACGGCGGCCATGCCGGCCAGCGTGGTGTAATAGGGCACCTTCTGCATCAGCGTGGCGCGGCGCAGCGACTTGGAGTCCGACACCGCCTTCTGGCCGTCCGTGGTGTTGAAGACGATCTGCACCTGACGGTTGCGGATGGCGTCCTCGATGTGCGGGCGGCCTTCGAGCACCTTGTTGATCTTCTCCGCCGCGACTCCGTTCTCGGCGAGGAAGCGCTGGGTGCCGCCGGTGGCGAGCACGCGAAAACCCTGTTCGGCGAGACGGCGCACCGGCTCAAGCACACCCTGCTTGTCGTCGTCGCGCACCGAGACGAACAGCGTGCCGGAGCGCGGCAGATCGACGCCGGCGCCCAGCTGCGCCTTGGCGAAGGCCAGCGCATAGTCGCGGTCGAGACCCATGACCTCGCCGGTCGACTTCATCTCCGGCCCGAGCAGGATGTCGACGCCGGGGAAGCGCGAGAACGGGAATACGGCTTCCTTGACCGCGATGTGGCCGGGATTGCGCGCGTTCGGCTTCTCGCCATAGTGGGCGAAGGCGGCGTCCAGCGTCTCGCCGGCCATGATGCGGGCGGCGACCTTGGCGATCGGCTTGCCGACCGTCTTGGCGACGAACGGCACGGTGCGGCTGGCGCGCGGGTTCACCTCCAGCACATAGATGGTGCCGTCCTTGATGGCGTATTGCACGTTCATCAGGCCGCCGACATTGAGCGCCTTCGCGAGTGCGGCCGTCTGGCGCTCCAGCTCGTCGACGATCTCGTCGGAGAGGGAGTGGACCGGCAGCGAGCAGGCCGAGTCGCCCGAATGGATGCCGGCTTCCTCGATGTGCTCCATGATGCCCGAGACATAGACGTTGTCTCCGTCACAGAGGCAGTCGACATCGACCTCGATGGCGCCCGACAGATAGGTGTCGAACAGGAGCGGGTTCTTGCCGAGCAGCGTGTTGATCTGGCCGGTCTTGTCGTTCGGGTACTTCTGCTTGATGTCTTCCGGCACCAGCTCGGGCACGGTGTCGAGCAGATAGGTCTGCAGCATCGCTTCGTCGTGGATGATCTGCATGGCGCGGCCGCCCAGAACGTAGGAGGGGCGCACCACCAGCGGGAAGCCAAGCTCGCCGGCCACGGTGCGGGCCTGCTCCACCGAATAGGCGATGCCGTTTTCGGGCTGGGTGAGGTCGAGCTTCTGCAAGAGCTTCTGGAAGCGGTCGCGGTCTTCGGCGAGGTCGATCATGTCGGGCGAGGTGCCGAGGATCGGAATGCCGTTCTTCTCAAGCGCTTCGGCGAGCTTCAGCGGGGTCTGGCCGCCGAACTGGACGATGACGCCGACCAGTTCGCCGCGCGACTGCTCCATTTTGAGGATCTCGATGACATCCTCGGCGGTGAGCGGCTCGAAATAGAGACGGTCGGAGGTGTCGTAGTCGGTCGAGACCGTCTCCGGATTGCAGTTGATCATGATCGATTCATAGCCGGCCTCGGCCAGCGCGAAGCAGGCGTGGCAGCAGCAATAGTCGAACTCGATGCCCTGTCCGATGCGGTTGGGGCCGCCGCCAAGGATGACCACCTTCTTTCGGTCCGAAACGCCGGCCTCGTTGGCGGGGGCGCCGGCGAAAGGCTGCTCATAGGTGGAATACATATAGGCGGTGGGCGAGGCGAATTCGGCGGCGCAGGTGTCGATGCGCTTGTAGACCGGGTGGACGGCCAGCGAATTGCGCAGATGCGCGACCTCCTTCGGCTTGGTGCCGATAAGCGAAGCGAGGCGGGCGTCGGAAAAGCCCATGGCCTTGACCATGCGCATATTGGCGGCATCCTGCGGCAGACCATGCTCGCGGATGCGGGCTTCCATGGCGATGATGCCGGCGATCTGCTCCAGGAACCACGGGTCGATCTTGCACATGGCGTGCACGTCTTCCAGCGAAGTGCCCATGCGGATGGCCTGCGCCACCATGCGCAGACGGTCGGGCGTCGGGGTGCCGAGGGCGGCGCGGATGGCGTTCTTGTCATCGCCCTGGCCAATACCGGGGATTTCGATCTCGTCGAGGCCGGTGAGGCCGGTTTCCATGCCGCGCAGCGCCTTTTGCAGCGATTCCTGGAAGGTGCGGCCGATGGCCATGACCTCGCCGACCGACTTCATGGCGGTGGTCAGGGTCGGCTCGGCGCCGGGGAACTTCTCGAAGGCGAAGCGCGGGATCTTGGTGACAACGTAGTCGATGGTCGGCTCGAAGGAGGCGGGCGTCGCGCCACCGGTGATGTCGTTGTCCAGCTCGTCCAGCGTGTAGCCGACGGCGAGCTTGGCCGCGATCTTGGCGATGGGGAAGCCGGTGGCCTTGGAGGCGAGCGCTGAGGAGCGCGACACGCGCGGGTTCATCTCGATGACGACGAGGCGGCCATCGGCCGGGTTGACGGCGAACTGGACGTTGGAGCCGCCGGTCTCGACGCCGATCTCGCGCAGCACCGCGATCGAGGCGTTGCGCATGATCTGGTATTCCTTGTCGGTCAGCGTCAGCGCCGGCGCGACGGTGATGGAATCGCCCGTGTGGACGCCCATCGGATCGATGTTCTCGATCGAGCAGATGATGATGCAGTTGTCCGCCTTGTCGCGGACGACCTCCATTTCATACTCCTTCCAGCCGAGCACGCTTTCCTCGATCAGAACCTCGGTGGTGGGGGAGGCGTCGAGGCCGGACTGGACGATCGAAAAGAATTCCTCGCGGTTGAAGGCGATGCCGCCACCGGTGCCGCCGAGCGTGAAGGAGGGGCGGATGATGGCGGGCAGGCCGACCGCATCCAGCGCTTGCGCGCCGATGCCCATGGCGTGCGAGACATAGCGCTGCTTGCGGTCGCCTTCGCCGAGGTTCCAGCTGGTTTCCAGCGCGTCGAGTTCCTTGTCGGACGCGCCGGAGGCCTTGAGCGCGGCGCGCTCGGCCTCATGCTTCTTGCGGTCGGCGTCCTTGACCTCGGTGGCATTGGCCAGCATCGACTTCGGCGTTTCCAGCCCGATCTTCGCCATCGCCTCGCGGAACAGGGCGCGGTCCTCGGCCTTGTCGATGGCGTGCGCGTCGGCGCCGATCATCTCGACATTGTAGCGCTCCAGAACGCCCATGCGGCGCAGCGACAGGGCTGTGTTGAGCGCGGTCTGGCCGCCCATGGTGGGCAGCAGCGCATCCGGGCGCTCGCGGGCGATGATCTTGGCCACGACTTCCGGGGTGATCGGCTCGATATAGGTGGCATCGGCCAGATCCGGGTCTGTCATGATGGTGGCCGGGTTGGAGTTGACCAGAATGACGCGGAAGCCTTCCTCGCGCAGCGCCTTACAGGCCTGTGTGCCGGAATAGTCGAACTCGCACGCCTGCCCGATGACGATAGGGCCTGCACCGATGATCAGGATGGATTTGATATCGGTGCGTTTTGGCATGGCGGGGTCCGTTATGGCTGTGCATGCGAAGCACCGGCGCCGGTTTTCCGGGTCGGTTCACGCTGCGTGGATTCTTGGTTCAGGCTAAGGGGGCCTTATAGGGGAGAGTTTCCGCCGATGTAACCCCGAAAAATGCATGTTTGCCCAGCGAATACGCATAGACCGGCAAATTGTCGATGCCGTGAGGCTGCGGAGCGGCGGGCGGAACGACCGGCGGGGCAGGGCGTTGTTGCCATGACCGGAACCGGCGGCCGAGATTGGTCATGACTCGGTCCCATGTATACGGTATCTATCGAAGCCGAAGGGACAAGGCTGGCCTGCGAGGTCTGCCAGAGAATGAGGACGACAAGCGCATGCGCTGGAGAGGCCGTCGCCAGAGCGACAACATTGACGATCAGCGCGGGCAGGGCGGTTTCGGCCGGCCCGGAAACATTGGCAGCGGCCCCGGCCGTATGCGCATACCGATCGGCGGGCGCGCCGGCGGCGGCGGATTGTCCACGATCGTCATACTGGTGGTGCTGTTCTTCGGGCTGAAGGCCTGCGGCATCGACCCGATGCAGGTGCTGACCGGCGGTGGCGGCGGACTGTTGCCGGGTGAGGACAGCGGCCGCACGACGTCGAGCGAAACCGGCCCGGGCTCCAGTTCAGGCTCGGCCCGCAACGACGAGATGAAGCAGTTCGTGGCCACGGTTCTGGCCGAAACGGAAGATGTGTGGAACGGCATCTTCCAGGCGAACGGCCTGACCTATGAGGAGCCGAAGCTGACGCTGTTCGAGGGGCAGATCCGCTCGGCCTGCGGCTTCGCGTCATCGGCTTCCGGCCCGTTCTACTGCCCGGCCGACAAGAAGGTGTATCTCGACACCTCCTTCTTCCGCCAGCTTTCCGAGCAGTTCGGCGCGTCCGGCGACTTCGCAGAAGCCTATGTGGTTGCGCATGAGGTGGGCCACCACGTGCAGAACCTGATCGGCGTGCTGCCGAAGTTCAACCAGATGCGCCAGCGCATGAGCGAGTCGGAAGCCAACCACATGTCGATGCAGGTCGAGTTGCAGGCCGACTGCTTCGCCGGCGTATGGGGACACTACACGGCGCAGAAGGGCATTCTTGAAGAGGGCGATCTTGAGGAGGCGCTGAACGCCGCCCAGCAGATCGGCGACGACACGCTGCAAAAGCGCACGCAGGGCTATGTGGTTCCCGAGACCTTCAACCATGGCACCTCGGCACAGCGCCAGAAATGGTTCGCACGCGGCTACAAGAGCGGCAAGCTCTCCGACTGCGATACGTTCAACAACCCGATCTGACGCGGGAAAACTCTCCATCCTGCCGCCATTGCCTGAAGGTGGGGGCCTGAAGGTGGGGGCCTGAAGGTGGGGGCCTGAAGGTGAAGGGCGGCGTGATGCGGGGCCTGTGATGCCCCGGCGCGAATGGGGTTTTCCGACCGGCTCTCCGCCGGGCTTTTCCTTCCGGGAGAAGTGCGGGGAGCCGACACAGGTCATACCAGCCGGATACTATGTGGAATATGTCGTCACTGCCGGTCGATTTGCCCGTGCTGGCCTTTCTGGCGCTGGTCGCGGCCCTGTCCGGACTTGCGCGCGGATTTTCCGGTTTCGGCGCGGCACTGGTGTTCGTGCCGCTGGCCAGCACGGCGGTGCCGCCTGCGGTCGCCGTGCCGCTGCTGCTGGTGATGGACGCCCTGCTGGCGTGGGGCTTCATCCCAAAGGCGGTGCGGCTGGCGAACCACCGCGACGTGGCGCTGATGACGCTCGGGGCCATCGCGGGCATTCCCGCCGGCGTCTACCTGCTGAGCACCCTCGACCCGCTGACCATCAGATGGTCGATCGTGGCCATCGTGGTTCTGCTTCTGGCGCTGCTGATGTCGAGATGGCGCTATGACGGCGAGCCGGCGAGCCCGCTGACCGTTCTGGTCGGAGCCGTTTCGGGCGTGCTGGCGGGCGCCGCGCAGATCGGCGGGCCGCCCGTGGTCGCCTACTGGCTGGGCGGCCGCTCCAGCGCCAGCGTGGTGCGGGCCAACATCATCCTGTTCTTCGCCATTTCCACCGTGCTCTCGGCCATCAGCTACATATGGGGCGGGCTGATCACCGTTCACGTGCTCATGCTGGCGGTGCTGCTGGCGCTTTTCTACGGCGCCGGCCTGTGGCTGGGCAGCCGGATGTTCGGGCTGGCGAACGAGCGCACCTTCCGCCGCATCTGCCTCGCCATGATCGCCGTCTCCGCACTGATCAGCATGCCGATCCTCGACGGGCTGCTGCGGCCGCAGGCGGATGCGGAAATCGGCGCTGCGCCGGCCGATGTCAGCATCATGAAACGCTGATCCGTTCTTCTATTGTTCCGCAGTTGCGGCTGGAATATAAGAAGCGTCCGCCGCGTTGGCGCAGGAGGACAGGCCGGAATGGTCGAAGCCGGAACAGCACGGCGCGGGCTTGCCCTCGTCTTCACCATATTGCTGCTCGACATTGTCGGCTTCGGCATCATCATGCCGGTGCTGCCGGCGTTCCTGCAGGAATTGTCGGGGGTCGACGTGAGCGCAGCGGCGCGCGAGGGGGGATGGCTGCTGTTCGTCTATGCCGCCATGCAGTTCGTGTTCGCGCCGGTGATCGGCAATCTCTCGGACCGCTTCGGACGCCGCCCGGTGCTGCTGGCCTCGGTGTTCACCTTCGCCATCGACAATCTGATCTGCGCCATCGCGTGGTCCTATCCCATGCTGTTCATCGGCCGGGTGCTGGCCGGCATCAGCGGCGGCAGCCATTCGACGGCCTCGGCCTTCATCGCCGACATCAGCACGGATGAGAACCGGGCCCGCAATTTCGGGCTGCTGGGCATCGCCTTCGGCGTCGGTTTCGTCATCGGGCCGGTGCTGGGCGGCATCCTTGGCGAATTCGGGCCCCGCGTTCCCTTCTTTTTCGCGGCGGGGCTGGCCTTCGCCAATTTCATCGTCGCCTTCTTCTTCCTGCCCGAAACGCTGGAGGCGAAGCATCGCCGGCCTTTCGAGTGGCGGCGGGCGAGCCCGCTCGGCGCGCTGCGGCAGATGCGCAACTATCCGGGCATCGGCTGGCTGGGGCTGGTGTTCTTCCTGATGATGCTCGGCCACATGGTCTACCCTTCGGTGTGGGCCTTCGTCAGCGACTATCGCTATGGCTGGAGCGAACGCCAGATCGGCCTGTCGCTGGGACTGTTCGGCCTGTGCGGGGCGGTGATCATGGCGACCGTGCTGCCGCGCGTGGTGCCTGTGCTGGGCGAATGGCGCACCGCCGCCATCGGGCTTGCGTTCACGGCGATCGCCGCGTTCGGCTATGCGGCTGCCTGGGAGGGCTGGATGATCTATGCGGTGATCGTAGCGACCTGCATGGAGGCGCTGTCGGAGCCGCCGCTGCGCAGCCTTGCCGCCGCACAGGTACCGCCATCCTCGCAGGGCGAGTTGCAGGGCGCGATCACCAGCCTGTTCTCGCTCACGGCCATCATCGCGCCGCTCATCTACACCAACATCTTCTCGTGGTTCACCGGGCCGGCCGCGCCGGTGGAATTCGGCGGAGCCTCCTATGTGGTGGCCGGCCTGTTCCTGAGCGGTGCGCTGCTGGTGCTGGTGACGAAGGTGCGCGCGCCGCAAAGCAAAACGGCGGCCATGAAGGCCGCCGCCGAAAACTGAATGCGCCCCTGAAAGGGTTCAGGCCCGCTCGGCCAGAGCGGGCTCGCCCTTGCGCTCGCGAATGAGATTGGCGAAGCGGCGGAAGAGGTAGTGCGAATCCTGTGAGCCGGGCGAAGCTTCCGGATGGTGCTGCACCGAGAAGACAGGCTTGCCGACGAGGGTGATGCCGCAGTTCGAGCCGTCGAACAGCGAGATGTGGGTTTCCTTCACGCCTTCCGGCAGCGAGGCGGTGTCGACGGCGAAACCGTGGTTCATGGACACGATCTCAACCTTGCCGGTGGTGTGATCCTTCACCGGATGGTTGGCGCCGTGATGGCCCTGATGCATCTTGACCGTGTTGCCGCCGGCGGCGAGCGCCAGGATCTGATGGCCGAGGCAGATGCCGAAGATCGGAATGTCGGTCTTCAGCAGCTCGCGCAGCGTCGGCACCGCATAGTCGCCGGTGGCGGCCGGATCGCCGGGGCCGTTGGAGAGGAAGATGCCATCAGGCTGAAGGGCGAGGATGTCCTGCGCCGATGCGGTGGCGGGCACTACCGTGACCTTCGCGCCAAGGCCGGCCAGCAGGCGCAGGATGTTGCGCTTGACGCCGAAGTCGACGGCGACGATGTGCATGGAGGGCTCACCCTGCTCGCCATAGCCTTCGTTCCACACCCAGGGCGTTTCTTCCCACAGGCTGGACTGGCCGCTGGTGACGTCCTTTGCAAGGTCGAGGCCGACGAGGCCCGACCAGCCGGCGGCCTTCTTCTTCAGTGTCTCGACGTCGAAATTGCCGTCCGGCGCATGGGCGATGACGGCATCGGCCACGCCCTTGTCGCGCAGCAGCGCGGTGAGCGCGCGGGTATCTATGCCCGACATGGCGACGATGCCGCGCTTTTCCAGCCATTCGTTGAGGCAGCCGGTGGAGCGGTAGTTCGACGGGGTGGAGATGTCGGCCTTGAAGATGGCGCCGACGGCGCCGGCGCGCGAGATGGGCGCCAGGCTTTCCTCGTCCTCGTCATTGACGCCGACATTGCCGATATGGGGGAAGGTGAAGGTGACGATCTGGCCGGCATAGGAGGGATCGGTGAGGATTTCCTGATAGCCGGTGAGGGCGGTGTTGAAGCAGACCTCGCCGATCGCTTCGCCCGAAGCGCCGAGGCCGCGGCCCTCGATCACCGTTCCGTCGGCGAGGACGAGCAGGGCGGTCGGCTTTTCCGAAACCCAGGGGGCAGTGCTGGCCATGGCGGCGCTCCATCGTGAAGTTGCACGGATGCGCGGCCGGCCGGCCGAATATCCGCGGCAAAAGGCACGGGGCCTGCGAAAATCACGCCGCCGCCGCACATCTGATGCTCAGTTCATGCTAAGGCTCACGAAATAGGGGAAGCGGCAGGCCCGGTCAACACCATGCGCCGCCAAGTCGCAGCTTTTCTGCGCCGCCCCGATATTTCATGCAGGATGAGGCCCGAAACCGCTTTTCAGCGCCGGGCGACATGCTTATCTGGGCCATTCAAGGAGAAACGATCATGCGCGAACGGCTGATGGACGAAGTGAAAACGGCGATGAAGGCGGGCGACAAGTTCCGCCTGACGACGCTGCGGCTGATTCAGGCGGCAATCAAGGACCGCGACATTGCCAATCGCGGCGTCGGCAAGGAAGCCGCGGGCGCGGACGAACTGGCGCAGCTTCTGGCCAAGATGGTCAAGCAGCGCGAGGATTCGGCAAAAGCCTTCGACGATGGCGGCCGGCCGGAACTGGCGGCCAAGGAGCGCGAGGAGATCGTGGTGATCCGCGATTTCATGCCCCGCCAGATGGAGGAGGCCGAGACGGAAGCGGCGATCCGCGCGGCCATCGCCGAAACGGGAGCCGCAAGCGTCAAGGACATGGGCAAGGTGATGGCTGCCTTGCGCGAAAACTATGCCGGCCAGATGGATTTCGGCAAGGCGAGCGTAACGATCAAGAGCCTGCTCGGCTGAACCCGATCAGCCACACGATCATCCGAAAACGAGTGAACGGTGCGTGGCCACGCCGGCCATGACACCATCGCCGCAGGCCCAGGCGACGGAGTGCGCGCCGCGCGCGATGTCGCCTGCGGCATAGACGCCGGGCACCGTGGTTTCCTTCAGGGAATCGGTGCGGATGAAGGCCCCGGCGGCATGCTCCTCGACGGCGCAGCCGAGTTTTTGCGCGATGTCGCTGTTGAAGCGGGTGCGCGGGCCGACATAGAGCGCATTCAGCGGATCGATGCGCCCGTTTGCCAGTTCGATGCCGGACAGATGCGGCAGGTCACCGTGCAGGGCTCTGATCGCGGCGGGTTCGATGGCGACGCCGCGTTTTTCCAGTTCGGCGAGTTCCTGTGTGTCCGGGGTGGGTTGGCCGTTGAGATAGAAGGTCACAGGTCCCCATTCAGCGACCAGCATGGCCTGATGCGCAGACATGGGCGTGGAGGCGAGAACGCCGAGGCGCTGGCCTGAAAACTCATAGCCATGGCAATAGGGGCAATGGATGACGGACGCGCCCCAGCGCTCCGCCAGCCCGGGAATAGCTGGCAGGTCGTCGCTCAGGCCGTAGGCGAGGACCAGTTTGCGGCCATGGAGCGTGGTGCCATCGTCCATATCGATGCGGAAACCGTCTTCTTCGCTGCGAGCATCTGTGGCACGGGCGCTGATGAAGCGCGCCGTGGGGTAGGCGCTGACCTGCGCGCGGGCGGTGGCGAGGATGGCGGCGGGGTCGCTGCCATCCTGCGCCAGAAAGCCGTGCGAGTGGGCGGCGAAGCGGTTGCGCGGCGCGCCGTCATCGACGATGCAGACGGAGCGGCGGGCGCGGGCGATGTAGGTGGCTGCGGACAGGCCGGCAAAGCTGCCGCCGATGATGATGGCGTCGTATTGCGCGGGAGACCCGGCGCGGATGGCTGTGTCAGGGAGCATGAACGGTCTCCAGATCGTGGGCGCCGCCATGGACGGCAAAACGGCGGTGAAAATCTTCGCTGAGCATGGCCAGCGTCACCTCGCCAAAGCGGGCGAGCAGGCGTGCCTCGGCGTCGTCGAAGGCAACGCCAAGGGCTGCGTTGACGGCCTGCTCGACCAGGCAGCCCGGGGTTTCCGTGCGGTTGCCCATGGCAAGCAGGGCCGGTTGGCCGATCGCGTCATAAATGTCGCGCAGGGTGACGCGGGAGAGGTCGCAGGCCAGCGCCCAACCGCCGCCATGGCCCTTTTCCGAACGCACATAGCCCTGCTCGCGCAGGCCAGCCATGATGCGGCGGATGACCACCGGGTTGGTGTTCATGGCCCGCGCCAGCACTTCGGAGGTGACGGGTTCCCTGTGCTCGGCCATGTGCAGGAGAACGTGGAGGATGCCGGAAAGTCTACTGTCTCTTTTCATGTAACTTTATATGTTGCGTGATGGCCCTGGCGTCAAGATGCGCTCGTCGCCTGTTCGCGAACTGATTCAACTTTTTCGGGGTATCCTGTTGTTTTCGGGGAGAAAAATTTGTTGCTCCGGCGCTCTGGAGCGCGTCGCGATCTTTCAGATGCGCCCCTTGCGCAGGCTGTTGTCCCGAAACCGGCTCCCGCTTTTCGGGGGACATGTTTTAGCCGGTGAGGTGGAGCTTGAGGGGCATGCAGACATCGGAGGCCGGGACGCGGGGGAATGTGGGGCGTCAGGCGTGGCGCGGCGGCGGTGCGTTGCTGTCGTGGATCAGAATTGACGGGCGGTGCCGGGGCGGAAATTGCGGGTGGGGTGGGAGAGTCTCGCTGCCCGCCATGGTGGCGAGACGCTTCCTGCCGGCACGTGCAGCGATAGTTGCCGCGAAGAGATCTGTTGTCGGGCAGCTCTGCGCTGCGAACTTTGGTCCGGTGCCGGAGGACAGCTTCACCGGCATGAGGAAGATAGGATGCATGACCAGGAAAAGGCTGTTCAGGCGGACATCGGAATGCCCGCCTGCCATGCCAAAGCCGTCATGCCATATCCGTCGGATTGTAGCGGTAAGGGAGCGCGGGCGAGGGCTTTGCAGCCTCGCCTTCAGCTCGCCCGCAGGCGCGAGCCGCGCAGCAGGCCGCGCTCTTCCAGAACCGGATAGACGATCGAGGTCAGCAGCGAATTGATCTGCTTGAGGTCGCGCAGCGTGTCGAGGTGGATGGAGCTCGTTTCGATCGACTTCAGCGTGCCGTCACGCAGGCGCAGGAAGTGGCTGTTGCTTGCCTCGCGCTCCATGTCGCGCAGCCGGTCCTTTTCCTGAACGAGCTGGCGCGCGGTTTCGGTGTCGCGTGACACCAGAACGTTGAAGGTGAGGCGGGCATTGGCCAGAACGGCGCTGTGGAAGGCGGTGATTTCCTGCCAGCCTTCCGGTGTGAATTCCAGACCCTGCGCCATCTTCTTGCGCACATGGACCAGCATGTTGCGCACGATGATGTCGCCGACCTGCTCCAGCTTGACGCAGGCACCGATGAGTTCCTGACAGCGCAGCGCCTGATCCTCGGTGAGCGGATTGCGGATCAGCTTCGCCAGATAGATCTTTATCGCGGCATGACGCTCGTCGACGCGGTCGTCGAGGGCCGCCAGCGCGTTGATCTTGTCCTCGTCGGCATTCTCGTAAAGCTCGATGATGCGCTTGAGCATGATCTCGACGGTCTCGCACACGCGCACCACCTCACGCGTGGCGTTGGCCAGCGCCTGCGGCGGGCTGGACAGCGCCGTCTCCGACAGCGCCGACAGCTCCGTGATTTGCACCGGCTCTGCCGCCTGCTTTGCGCCCAGCGCCACGATCTTTTCCGAGGCGCGGTAGACGAGACCGGCCAGCGGCAGGCCGGCGATCAGGATGATGACGTTGAACAGGATGTGCGCGTTGACGATCTGGTCCGATGCGGTGGCGCCCAGAAAACCGATCTGCGGCTTGAACGTCATGACCAGAACCAGCATGACGATGGAGCCCATGCCGCGCATCAGAAGATTGCCGACCGGCACGATGCGCACGCCGGGCTCGGAATTGCGGGTCAGCATCGGGGCGATGATGGAGGAACCGAGATTGACGCCCAGCACCAGAACCACGCCGAGCTCCGGCGTGATCAGGCCGCGCCCGGCCATGGTCGCCATCAAAAGCACCGAGGCGATGGAGGACTGGAACAACCATGTGATCAGTGCCGCCAGAAGATAGGCGGTGATCGGGTCGCCCGAGAAATAGTTGATGATCATCGGCATCAGCGGGCTTTCGCGCAGCGGTTCCGATGCCTGGCCGATCATTTCAAGTGAGAGGATGAGCAGGCCGACGCCGACCAGAATGCGGCCTTTCTGGCGCCAGTCGCGGCTTTCCGTGGCCATGAACAGGAAGGTGCCGATGATGAGGCAGAGCGGCACCAGCAAGGTCAGATCATAGGTCAGAAGCTTGGCCACCAGCGCCGAGCCGATCTCGGCACCGCGCACGGCAAGCTGGCCGGCGATCCCGGACACGATGCCCGCACCGGCAAACGAACCGACCAGAAGGGTGACGGCGGTGGAGCTTTGCAGGGCGATGGCAAGGCCGGTGCCCGCCAGCACGGCCATGATCGGGTTCTGCAAAGTCGCACGCAGCTTGTGACGCAGCACGTCGCCATAGGCGCGCTCGACGCCCGTCTTCACCAGCCGGGTGGCATAGAGCATCAGCGCGACGGCGCCAGCCAGATGGATGAGGACGACGGATCCGGTCATGCACACCTTCCCGCACGGCCGGCCGCCACGGAGGCTGTGTGCAGCCGCCACGGTGAGCAGGGAGCGCGACCAACGCGCAAACGAAGGCGAATCATTTTCATGGCGGGAGTATCCATCAGGAGCTTATATATTAGCCGGGTAATCAATATTGTCCAGCCCTCACAGGACCTTGTCCTATATATATGGCTGTATGGAGGCGCTTTTACAGGCAGCATGCCGGGAGGACGAAAAACGGGGTCCTGCGCGATGCGTGGCTTCACAGCATGAATCAGGTGAGCGGCATAAGGGGCGGATTTCATTACGGTATTGTAATGCGCCTGTTCAGTTTCGGTTCATCGGCCGGGTTCTATTCCTGTGGCCATCGACAACACAGGAGCGCTTTCCATGAAACGCATCATTCTTTCGCTGATGGCCATCTCGATGCTGGCTGCGACTTCGCTTCAGGGGCAGGCCGCTCCGATCAACAGGCCGGCAGCACCGCAGGCCGAGCTGGTTCAGGTGGATTACCGCAAGCCGGCGCACGGGCAGAACCACCAGAAGCCTGTCTACAACAATGCCAGGAAGAAGCCGGCGCCCAAGTACGACAACCGCCGCGACCATGGCCGTTACGGAAACCACCACACCGCGAAGAAGCCGAATTATGCGAAGCATCATGACTGGAAGCGCGGCCAGCGTTATTCCGACTGGCGCCGTCATGCGCCGGTGCGTGACTACAAGAGGCATGGGCTGAAGCGCCCGGCACCGGGCCAGCAGTGGATCAAGGTCGACAACGACTATCTGCTGGTCGGGCTCGCCACGGGGCTGATCGCCGGGGTGATCGCAGCGCGGTAAAACGCCTTCGCAAATTCGGAAAGGGCGGCCGTGAGCCGCCCTTTTTGCGTTTGTGCCTGTGAATATCGTGTATGGGCCGCGTAGCGATTCGTCTTCCGCGGGTGCTGCGTCTATATGAAGTGCTATGCGCTTCTCGCCCTCATTCCTCGACGAAATACGCGACCGGGTGCCGATCTCCTCGGTCATCGGCACGCGGGTGACGTGGGACCGCAGGAAAACCAACGCGCCGAAGGGCGACTGGTGGGCCTGCTGCCCGTTCCACGGCGAGAAATCTCCCAGCTTCCACTGCGAGGACCGCAAGGGCCGCTATCATTGCTTCGGCTGCGGCGTTTCGGGTGACCATTTCAAGTTCCTGACCGAGCTGGACGGCTTAAGCTTTCCCGAGGCGGTGGAGCGCGTGGCCGACATGGCGGGCGTGCCGATGCCGGCGCGTGACGTTCAGGCCGAGGCGCGCGAGAAGCAGCGGGCTGAACTCACCGACGTCATGGAAATGGCGACGGCCTTTTTCGAGGAACGGCTGCAGACTTCGGAGGGGGCAAAGGCGCGCGCCTATCTGCGCGACCGTGGCCTGACGCCGGCGACGCAGCAATCGTTTCGTCTTGGCTATGCGCCCGAGAGCCGCAACGCGCTGAAGGAATATCTGGCTTCGCGCGGGGTCGGCCGCGACGAGATCGAGGCCTGTGGCCTCGTCGTGCACGGGCAGGACGTTCCCGTCTCCTATGACCGCTTTCGCGACCGCATCATGTTTCCGATCCCGGATTCGCGCGGGCGCATCATCGCCTTCGGCGGGCGCGCCATGTCGCCCGATGCGCCGGCCAAATATCTGAATTCGCCGGAGACCGAACTCTTCCACAAGGGCAATGTGCTCTACAATTTCGCCCGTGCCCGCAAGGCGGTGGCGCGCGGCGAGACGGTCGTGGTCGTGGAAGGCTACATGGACGTGATCGCGCTGGCGCAGGCCGGTTTCGAGAACGCCGTGGCGCCGCTCGGCACGGCGCTGACGGAAAACCAGATCGAGCTTCTGTGGCGGATGACGCGCGAGCCGGTGCTGTGCTTCGACGGCGACGCTGCCGGGCTCAAGGCGGCTTGGCGGGCGGCAGATCTGGTGCTGCCGCTGATCCAGCCCGAGCGCACGGCGCGCTTCGCGCTGCTGCCGGACGGCAAGGACCCCGACGATCTGGTGCGCAGCGAGGGCGCGGACGCCTTCCGCACCGTGCTGAACGAGGCGCGGCCGCTGGCCGACATGCTGTGGACGCGCGAGACTTCCAACGGGGTTTTCGAGACGCCGGAACGGCGGGCCGAGCTGGAAAAGACGCTGCGCGAACTGGCCGGGCGCATCCGCGACGAGAGCGTGCGCTTCCACTACAATCAGGAAATGCGCGACCGGGTGCAGAATTTCTTCGGCGCGCAGCGCAACCGTCAGCAGGGTCAGGGGCGCGGTCCGGGGCGCGGGCAGGGCAATTTCCAGAACGGCTTCAAGGGGCCGGGACCGTGGTCGCGGCAGGGCGGCGGCCGCAACGCCATCACCGAAAGCCTCGGGCGCTCGGCGCTGGTTAAGCGCGGCGGCGAGGTGATGACGGCGCGCGAGGCCACGATCATGGTGGCGCTCATCAACCATCCGGCGCTGATCGACGAGTTTTTCGAACATATCGAGTTCCTCGACCTTGCCAATGGCGACCTGCGCAGGCTGCATGCCGCACTTCTGGATGCGCTGGCCCATGACATGGCCAACGAGAAGCAGGCGGTGATCGAGGCGATCAGCCGGGCCGGATGTGCCGAAATATGGGAGCGCGCCGAGGCGCTGATGCGGCGCACGCGGCAATGGCCGGCTCTGGAGGGGGCCGCTCTCGACGATGCGCGCGACGCCTTCGCGCAGGCCTTGCACTTGCACCGCAGCGCGCGCACTCTACATAAGGAACTGAAGCAGGCCGAGGCCGCGCTCGCCAGCGAGCCCACAGATGAGAATTACAGGCGCCTTGTCGAGATACAGGCGCAATTCCGGGATGTGCAGGCGACGGAGGCCCTGATCGAAGGCTTCGGAGTGTTGTCGGGACGAGCCGGCAGGAGTTAGCCGGCAGCAGTAGTCTGCGGAACGCTGAGGAGCGATCCGCGGCCTAAGGAAGCATTTGGGGCAATTGATTCGCTTTTTTGGGGCGAATCATGCCACAGGCGCTTGACCTATTGGCAGAATGACGGAATCAGGTCGATTCGAATTACTGTTAACCCGACTTGCTTTCAACTCAACGGGGCGTCGACGAAAAGAACGCAGATGCAGATGTGCCGTTTGATGCTCGGTGACAAAACTGAGACACGATGAAGAGACCAGGGTTAATCCAGGCTTAACGAGAGATGCGGCAAGTGTCGCGATGAACGCGTCGTTTCAGCGGACGCAGACGAATTTGCAGCAGGCTTAGATTTCGCGGCTTGAACAGCCGTCCGGAGGCAGAAGAAGAATGGCGACAAAGGAAAAGGAAGAGGTCGAGACCGAGCGCGAGGGTACAACCGACGGCCCGCTGCTCGACCTTTCCGATGATGCTGTCAAGAAGATGATCAAGGTCGCGAAGAAGCGCGGCTATGTCACCATGGACGAGCTGAACGCCGTCATGCCCTCCGAGGAGGTCACTTCCGAGCAGATCGAAGACACGATGGCCATGCTGTCCGATATGGGCATCAACGTCGTGGAAGACGATGAACAGGCCGAAGATGGCGAGAACGAGGCTTCGGAGGACGATCCTCAGGAAGTCGCCGAGCAGACCGGAACCGCTGTCGCGACCGTCGCCAAGAAGGAGCCGACCGACCGCACCGACGACCCCGTGCGCATGTATCTGCGCGAAATGGGCTCGGTGGAGTTGCTGTCGCGCGAGGGCGAAATCGCCATCGCCAAGCGCATCGAGGCCGGCCGCGAGACGATGATCGCGGGCCTGTGCGAAAGCCCGCTGACCTTCCAGGCCATCATCATCTGGCGTGATGAGCTGAACGAATCCAAGATCCTGCTGCGCGAGATCATCGATCTCGAAGCCACCTATGCCGGCCCCGAGGCCAAGCAGGCGCCGGTGGTGGAGCGCACCGACGAGGACAACAAGCCCAAGGCCGAGGAAAAGCCGCGCCGTGGCCGTGGCGAGGACGACGACATCACCAATGTCGGCGGCGATACGCGCGGCGAGGAAGAAGAAGAGGAAGAGGACGAGGCCAACCTGTCGCTGGCCGCCATGGAGGCGGAACTGCGGCCGCAGGTCATGGAGACGCTCGACGTCATCGCCGACACCTACAAGAAGCTGCGCAAGCTGCAGGACCAGCAGGTGGAAAACCGTCTGGCCGCCGCCGGCACGCTGTCGCCCAGCCAGGACCGCCGCCTGAAGGAGCTGAAGGACCAGCTCATCACGGCGGTGAAGTCGCTGTCGCTCAATCAGGCCCGCATCGAAGCGCTGGTCGAGCAGCTTTACGACATCAACAAGCGTCTGGTGCAGAACGAGGGCAAGCTGCTGCGTCTGGCCGAAAGCTACGGCGTGCGCCGCGAGGAATTCCTGAAGGAATATCAGGGCTCCGAGCTTGACCCCAACTGGACCAAGGCGATCGCCAACCTCTCCAGCCGCGGCTGGAAGGAGTTCTATCAGAACGAGAAGGACACGATCCGCGAGATCCGCGGCGAGATCCAGAACCTCGCCACCGAGACGGCGATCTCGATCCTCGAATTCCGCAAGATCGTCAATCAGGTGCAGAAGGGCGAGCGCGAGGCGGCCATCGCCAAGAAGGAAATGGTGGAGGCCAATCTGCGCCTCGTCATCTCCATCGCCAAGAAGTACACGAACCGCGGTTTGCAGTTCCTCGACCTCATTCAGGAAGGCAATATCGGCCTGATGAAGGCGGTGGACAAGTTCGAGTATCGGCGCGGCTACAAGTTTTCAACTTACGCGACATGGTGGATCCGGCAGGCGATCACCCGTTCGATCGCCGATCAGGCGCGCACCATCCGCATCCCGGTGCACATGATCGAGACGATCAACAAGATCGTGCGCACCTCGCGCCAGATGCTGCACGAGATCGGCCGCGAGCCGACCCCGGAGGAACTGGCGGAAAAGCTCGCCATGCCGCTGGAAAAGGTGCGCAAGGTTCTCAAGATCGCCAAGGAGCCGATCTCGCTCGAAACCCCGGTGGGCGACGAGGAGGATTCGCATCTCGGCGACTTCATCGAGGACAAGATGGCGATCCTGCCGATCGATGCGGCCATTCAGGCCAACCTGCGCGAGACGACGACGCGCGTGCTGGCCTCGCTGACCCCGCGCGAGGAGCGTGTGCTGCGTATGCGCTTCGGCATCGGCATGAACACCGACCACACGCTGGAGGAAGTCGGTCAGCAGTTCTCGGTGACGCGCGAGCGCATCCGCCAGATCGAGGCCAAGGCGCTGCGCAAGCTCAAGCATCCGAGCCGCTCGCGCAAGCTGAGAAGCTTCCTCGACAGCTAAGCGATCTTGCGATTTCAGGAAAAAGGCCGGGTCAACGCCCGGCCTTTTTTGTTGGCGATGAGGTGTCAGGCGGGCCACAGCTCCATTGCCGTCATGACGATGCCGCCAGCGGCGACGATGATGAGCAGCGCGCCGGAAATGCGCAGCATGGTGCGGTGGACGGACGGCTTCAGGAGCCTTGCGACCAGCAGGTAGAT
The DNA here is from genome assembly GCF_059509755.1 of Aquamicrobium sp. YD-1-mutant5. Lineage (NCBI taxonomy): Bacteria > Pseudomonadati > Pseudomonadota > Alphaproteobacteria > Hyphomicrobiales > Phyllobacteriaceae > Aquamicrobium > Aquamicrobium sp. YD-1-mutant5. Next base: position 84,541 of record NZ_JCAKKP010000006.1, on the reverse strand, counting down.
GAGGAACAGCGTCGCGAAATCCAGCACGATCCACAGCCCTGTGAGCAGGGCTATGCTGGTGTTGGGATCGGGCGTGATGCCGATGAACTGTGGAAAGAAGGACGCGAAGAAGATGATGTCCTTCGGGTTCGAAATGGCCATCACGAAGCCTTTCGAGAATCCGCCGACGCGTGGCTGCACGGCAAGCCGACCCTGATCATCGGCCCGGGATTCACGCAAAATCTCCCAGCCGATCCAGCCGATGTAGCAGGCGCCGGCGAGCTTCAGCACGCTGAAGGCGGTTTCGTTGACGGCGAAGATGCCCTTCACCACCAGCGCCGACAACAGGATGAGCACCAGCGAGGCGGCATTCGTTCCGGCAATGGTGTTGAAGGCTTTTCGCGCGCCGCCGGCCAGCCCCGCGCCGGTGACCAGAACGGCGACCGGGCCGGGGATGGCGATCATGGTGATGACGGTCACCACATAAAGAACGAGAATGCCGAAATCGATATGCATGGGCTGTTTCCGTGAAAGCACCCTGCGTCCGGGCAAAATCGGGCGGGGTGCTGCAGATCATTGTGGTTGCGTGGGGCGCGCACTTTGCCGAAACCGGTTCGGGCGGCAGCTTCAGCGCTGCGACAAAGCACGGAAAACCGTCTCAGGCCAGCGCCAAATGATGTGCTTGCCACGGACAAAGGGACCATGGGGCGCTGACAGTGAAAAGCCGGGCAATGACCGGCTTTTCGGGGGAGAGCGGACGCTGCCTATGGCATGCAGCGGGACTGGAAATTTGCTCCGTCAAGGACCGCACCATTAACGTTGAGCACGGAGCCGGGGTTCTGGGTGAGCGAGCCGCCGACCCAAGAGCCCCAGGCGGAGACGAGGCAGTCCTTCGGTGTTCCGGCGACCGTGACATCGCCCTTCAGGTCGATGGAGGGTCCCATGAAGTAGAGACCGGCCTGACCGGCATTGCTGATGCTGGTGGTGCCGAAGTCGATGTTTTTCACCGGGCCGCCGAGGAAGGCGTAGTCGCTGCCGTAGATGAAGACGCCATAGGTGCCGGGATTGGTGATCGAGACATTGTTGAAGCTGATGTCGCCGACCGGATTGAGGAAGATGCCCGTGTTGCTGGCGCCGTCGCTGGAGAAGCCATCGACGCGGACATTCGTGGTGACGGCCTCGTCGGGCAGGGTGGAGGAGGTGATCAGCATCAGCCCGTTGACGCCGCCCTTGAGGGCCATGTTCGTGATGGTCACGTCCGAGGTGCCCTGCAGAACGACGAGGTCCATGTCGCGGTCCTGCGCGGAATTGTCGATCGTCACCTTGTTCATGGTGACGTCATTGGCTGCGACGAGCAGGATTCCTTCGCGGCGCGAGCGGGTGATGGAAACATTGTCGATGGTGATGTCGGTGGCGGCGCTGGTGATGACCGGCGGCCAGCCGCTGTCATCGATGTGGCTGCCGGCGAAGATGCCGTAGGTGACGCCTTCGATGACCGTGTCGCGCACCGTCAGGCCGCTGGTGCCCAGCGCGCTGACCGCAGCATGCGGCGCGTCGTTCGGCCGGCCGACCGCGAACTCGCACGTCGTGTTGTTCTCGCAGATGTAGAGATCGTGGATATAGGCATTCGCGATGGTGGCGCCGGTGACGTTTTCAAGGCGGATGCCGTCGCCGGCCGTGCCGCTGATGTCGACGTCGTGGATGAGGATGTTCGCAGCGCCCGTGCTCTGGATGGCGGCGAGGCCGCCGGTGATAGTGACGGAGGCGATCTCGCTGCCCGAGGCCATCGACACCACGTCTGCGAGCGGGTTCGTGCCGCGCAGGGTGGTGGCGGCGCCGTCGTTGCGGAAGGTGGTCTCAAGCCCGCTTTCGGCACCGCGCACGGCAAGGGTTCCGCCGCCGCCGATGAGATGCTGGCTGGTGTCGAGCAGAAGGGCCTGCGTCAGCGCGATCTCGCCGCTGGCCAGCGCCAGCGCATTGTCGCCGGCAGCGGCAAGGCTGCCGTTGATGGCCGAGGCGTCGCCGCTGTTCGGGCCGATGGTGACGACCTTGCCGACCGTCTGCCCGGAGGAGACATATTCCGCCGCTTCGACATTGCCGGTCGTGCCGAGATGGGTGCGCACCTTCTCCTCGCGCTCGACGGGCTGATAAAGCGGATCGAAGGCCGTGGTGGAGGAGGCGGAGCCGCCAGCGCCGAGCGGGATCCGCAGGCGCACGCGCAGACCGGCCTCCAGATGCTCCTCGTTGTCGTAGGACAGGGATGTTCCGAGACTCAGCGTCGCGTCCGGCCGCACACCGGGCAGGCCCGCCAGAACCAGTTCGGCGCGGGCGCGGGCGCCGACCGTGTCGTCCATGTTTTTGCCTTCGTACCAGTAGGCGCCGCCGAACAGCTTGAACTGCGCCTGCGCATCGCGCGGGAACACCGGCAGGCGCGCGCCCACCTCGGCATCGACGCCGGCGCGCGCGCGTTCGCGGCCCGACTGGAAGCGCAACTGGTCTCCGGCCACATAGGCGCTGTTGAACTCTTCCGCCAGCCGCGATCCGGTGAGCGGCAGATAGGCGTTGGCGCGCGCCTCGAAGACGCTGCCGAACAACTCGGTACCGAAGGACAGCTGCTGGAAGGTGTTGCCGCGCGCCGTGCGCAGCGCATCATAGTAGCCGTAGCCGCCGAGGATCAGGCCATTATCCAGTTTTCGGCGCAGGCCCGCGCCGAAAGAGCCGAAGCGCACCGACTGTTCCGCCATGCCGCCACGGCCCTCGATGAAGAGATAGGAGCCGTCGTCGAGGGTGAAGGGGAAGGTGATGCCGATGTTGCCATTGCCGGTTCCATAGGACAGCCCGCCCTGCAGTTCGACGATGGGTTGCGGCGACTGAGCCAGGGCGGACACGGGCAGACATACGCCGGCCAGAAGGGCGGCGACGAGGGCGGGGAAGGATTTCATGGCGGATCCGAAGCTTGAGACTGTGGCCGCGAGCTAGATTACATGACTGTAAGAGTCAACTTTTTTGCAGGGTGAAAAACAGATGTTCCTGTGGACATGATCCGCAGGTTGCCACGCGCCGATGGGCTGGTATTGTTCCTGCCTGCGCCGGCGGGGCGCTCGGGAGGGGACTGCCGCATGTCGATCGAATTCCTGCTGACCACGCTCATCATCGTCGCCTCGCCGGGAACGGGCGTGGTCTACACGCTGGCGGCCGGGCTTTCGCGGGGCGGGCGGGCCAGCGTGCTTGCGGCCTTTGCCTGCACGCTCGGCATCGTTCCGCATCTGGTGGCGGCGCTGACGGGGCTTGCCGCGCTGCTGCACACCAGCGCGCTGGCCTTCGAGATCGTGAAATATGCGGGCGTTGCCTATCTCCTTTACATGGCCTGGCAGAGCCTGCGCGAGAAGGGCGCGCTGCGGATCGACGACAACACGGATGCACGCAGCGTGCGGCAGGTGCTGGTCGACGGCATTCTCATCAACCTGCTCAATCCGAAGCTGTCGATCTTCTTCGTGGCCTTCCTGCCGCAGTTCATTTCCGCCGGAGAGGAACATGTGCTGGCGCGGATGCTGGAACTGTCGGGCGTGTTCATGCTGGCGACTTTCATCATCTTTTCCCTCTACGGCCTGTTTGCCGCCGCCATGCGTGACAAGGTGGTCGGCAGCCCGCGGGTGATGGCGTGGATGCGGCGCACCTTTTCCGCCGCCTTCGTGGCGCTGGGCGCGCGGCTGGCGCTGCAACAGCAACAATAAGCTGCCGGAAAATGGCGCTTTCCTTCCAGGGGGCGCCGCCGATTATCACCCGGCCCGCGTCAGGTTTTTTGACGCGGGCTGATGGCTGTTTTGCCCCGCTGAGATACCCGCAGGGTTGACGCTTTCAGCCGGCGCTGCCTGCATTTTTTCGATCTATCGTAAGATATATCTTGATTTCGATTTTGCGCGATCCTAATTGAGATATATCTTACGATATGACGAAAGGAATTCACATGCGTGGACATCATCATTTCGCCAGCCGCGCGGAGCGCGCGCTCTGGCATGCGGCGGAACGTTTCGGTCGTGGGCCGTTCGGCCCGGGAATGCGGGGCGGTGGCCCCGGCGGGCGGCGCGGCGGGCCGGGCGATTTCCTGCGCGCCGGCCGCATGTTCGGCGACGGCGACCTCAAGCTGGTGGTGCTTTACCTGATGGCCGAGGCGCCGCGTCACGGCTACGACATCATCAAGGCGCTGGAAGAACGCTCCAGCGGCTTCTATGCGCCGAGCCCCGGCGTGATCTATCCGACGCTGACCTTCCTCGAAGAAGCCGGCTATGCCGTCTCGGCTCCCGAAGGCGCGAAGAAGGTGTTTTCGATCACCGAGGCGGGATCCGCCCATCTGGCCGAAAACCGCGACATGGTGGAGCGGGCGCTGGAACAGCTGGAGCGTTTCGGCCGCAAGATGGCCAAGGCGCGCGAGTGGTTCGGCTGGGACGACGAGGCGCAGGAACGGCACGGCGGGCGCAGGGATGACGAGCTTCGTTCCGTGCAGCGCCGGCTGAGGGCAGCGCTTGCCGAAATTCTCGATGGTCCGGAAGAACGGCGCGCGAAGGCTGCAGATATTCTGAAGACTGCCGCCGAGGCGCTGGAAGCCCTGAGCCGGGACTGAGCCGGTCACTGGTTCCGCCAGCCGGCGAGGCGTTTTCGCGCCTTGCCGGCCTGGGCTCAGCAGTGAGGGTTTTCCCATATGGGGCGTCGGAAGCCGAAAAGCGATTTCCCTTTGCGGCCCGATGTTCTAGTTAGACATGCAGCTGCCGGATGCGTGCCTGCGGGACGATGTTTCCGCGTTCGCGCCATTGCGGGAGCCATTCGCGCCGCGGTGTTTGCTGGAATTGCCCAAGGAGGAGCCCATGTCTTTCCTGAAACGTCTTTTCGGCGGCGGAGCGCCTGCGCAGGATGCGGAGCCGGCACCTGCCAGACAGGTCGAGCACAAGGGCTTCACCATCATCGCGACGCCCTACAAGGCCGATGGCCAGTATCAGACCTGCGGGCTCGTCACCCGCGAGATCGACGGCGTGGTGAAGGAACACAAGTTCATCCGCGCCGACCGCTTTCCCGGACTGGACGATGCGGCGGACATTTCGATCCGCAAGGGCATCCAGCTCGTGGACGAGCAGGGCGACAGCATTTTCGGCCAAGGCTGATCGGGGGGCTGATCGGGGGGCTGATCCGGCGGGCGGGAGTCATGCCTGCGGCAGGAACAGCCCGTCGATCAGGGCACTGAGGGTTTGGATGAAATCCTCCCGCCCCGCGCCGGCCTCAATGGACAGGGCGGCGCGGTCGAAGGCGGCGGAGAGCAGCGCGGTCAGCGCACCGGGCGGAACCCGCCTCATCGCGCCTTCGCGCATGGCCGCTTCAAGCCCCTCCCGCAGGGTGCGGGCGCCATGCCTTGCATCGATTTCGTCCATGACGGCGCGGCCAAGCACGGCCGGCCCATCCAGCAGCAGCAGGCGGGTGCGGCCGGGCGGCGCCATTGCCGTAAGAAAGGCCATGCCGCCATCCAGAAGGGCCTGGCGGGGATCTTTGGTATCCGGCGCCGCATGGCCGATCGCGGCCGCGACGTCCGCCGCTTCCTGCTCGACCACCGCCCGGAACAGGGCCTGCTTGTCGGCGAAGTGATGATAGAGCGCGCCGCGCGTGACGCCGGCGGCGGCAACGATCTCCGGCGTCGCCGTTTCCGCATAGGACTTTTCAATGAAGAGCGCCCGCGCCGCAGCCATCAGTGCGGCGCGGGTCGCTCCCGTGCGTTCACGGTTGGTGCGGCGGGGGCTTTTCTGTTGCATGCATGCAGCCTGTATGTTAATTGAAGAAACATGCAGACTGTATGTTAATTCAAGCCGTGAGGAAAGCCATGAAAACGACCAGCTATTATCCGATCATCATGACCGGCGACGTTGCCGCCACGGCGGACTTCTATGTGCAGCATCTGCGCTTCCGGCCGCTGTTTTCGAGCGACTGGTATGTCCATCTGCAATCGCAGGAGGATGAAACCGTCAATCTGGGCATCGTCGATGCCGGTCACGAGACGGTGCCGGAGGCGGCGCGGGGCAGGGGCGCGCAGGGGTTGCTGATCAATTTCGAGGTCGAGGATGTCGATGCCGTGCACGAGCGGATCGCGGCGACCGGGCTGCCGATCCTGCGCAGCCTGCGCGACGAACCTTTCGGCCAGCGGCATTTCATCTTCGCCGATCCGAACGGTGTGCTGATCGACGTGATCACGCCGATCCCGCCCTCGGCGGAATTTCTGGCGCAGTACGAGGACGGCGCGGCAGCGAGCCCGGCCAGCGGGGCCGCGACGTAGGGCCGGGCTGCCATTCCGGCCTGAAACCGGCCGGAAATTCCAAGCGCACCTTACGTAAACGTAATTTTTTCATCTGGCAGGCTTGCGCGGCGCGGAGGATCGGGGCAAGGATCGGTCCCGGAGCGCCGCGCATCCATGCCGGTGCGCAAGGCAGGCTCCGGCATATTGATCGAGCATCTGGGATCGAGTTGGGGGCAATCCGGAAACCGGATGATCCCGCCGGTCCGACGCTCCAGCTGAAGAGGAGGCCGGACATGTCCCTTAAAGGAAAGACCCTGTTCATCTCGGGCGGATCGCGCGGCATCGGGCTGGCGATCGCGCTGCGCGCGGCCCGCGACGGCGCCAATGTCACCATCGCCGCCAAGACCGCCGATCCGCACCCGAAGCTGCCCGGCACCATCTATACGGCGGCCGAGGAGATCGAAAAGGCGGGCGGCAAGGCGCTTCCCGTGCTGTGCGACATTCGCGAGGAAAAGCAGGTTCTGGACGCGGTCGCCCGCACGGTCGAGGCGTTCGGCGGCATCGACATCTGCGTCAACAATGCCAGCGCCATCCAGCTTTCAGGAACGCTGGAAACCGACATGAAGCGCTTCGACCTGATGCACCAGATCAATACGCGCGGCACGTTTCTGGTGTCGAAGGCGTGCATTCCGCATCTGAAGCAGGCGCAGAATCCGCACATTCTCAATCTGGCGCCGCCGCTGGACATGGACGCAAAGTGGTTCAGGAACCATGTCGCCTACACCATGGCCAAGTTCGGCATGTCGATGTGCACGCTGGGCATGAGCGCGGAGTTTGCCGGCGACGGCATCGCCGTCAACTCGCTGTGGCCACTGACGGCGATCGACACCGCTGCGGTGCGCAACGTGCTGGGTGGCGAGGGCATGGCCTCGATGAGCCGCACGCCAGACATCATGGCCGACGCCGCCTATGCAATCTTCAACCGTCCAGCGCGCGAGGCGACCGGCAATTTCTACATCGACGAGGAAGTGCTGAAGGCCGAAGGCGTGAGCGACTTCACCCCCTACGCCCCCGGCGCAACCGGCCCGCTGGTAGCCGACTTCTTCCTGCCCGACGAGGTGATCGCGCGCAGCGACACGAAGCTGGCGGGGATGTTTTAGAGCGGCGGAGTGGGGGGAAACAGTCTGGCGGCTATCGGCGCGCGATTAACCGCTTCGCGCCAAAACCAGACACCCAATTGTCTCCGACTTATTCGACCTTCATGATGACCGAAGTAGATAAGCAGGAAATTCGTATGATCGAGACGTCGCGACTTCGACTTTACGACTTAGCTGATCGGCATCGTGAGCCGTTCGCGAAGATGCATGATGAACCGGAAGTCATGGAGGACCTTGGCGGCCCGATAGACCGTATCGAGGCGAGCGCAAAATTTGACCGATATCTCGCTGCACGAGCGACACATGGCGTTGCCCGCTGGGCTGTCGAGGACCGAGACGGGATTTTCTTGGGATATTGCGGAGTTATGCCGCGTTTGGATACAGACCATCCATTAGGGCCCCACCACGAAGTGGGCTGGCGTTTTCGGCGTGAAGCATGGGGGAATGGTTATGCGTACGAGAGCGCCAGCGCGGCTCTCAGACACGCTCAAATTGACCTCGGCCTCAAATCCATCGTGTCTTATACCGGAGAGAATAATCTCCGGTCCCAGAGCGTTATGCGGAAGCTTGGGCTTATCCGCGATGCGTCCCAAGATTTCACCCTAAACCTGTTGCCGAATGCATGGCGCAGCTTGGTTTGGATAGTTCCCGCGGATGTTCAGCACATCGCTCAGTGACCGCTAAAAGCCAGAAGCGGTCGCTGTGGAAGGGAAGGGCCAAAGACCGGAGTTGGGGTCATTGGCCGCCGCCCCACCGGGCGGACGTTGCGATTCCGTTCGGGGGCTTAGAGCCCCCTTGCGGTGCGCACCCATTGTTCGATTTCGGCGAGGTTGCCGGGGACGGGCAGGCCGCACTGGTTGAGTTCGCGGTCGAGGAGCAGGGTGATGCCTTCCTTGCCTTTGCCGAAGGCGTCGGCGATCGGGCCGCTCTCGACGGTGGTGGTGGCGTTGCGGATGTCGGACGCGTCCTGACACAGGTGCACCACCTTGCCACCGGCGGTCCACCAGACAAGGTCCTGACCGACGAGATGGGTGACGACCTGCGATTCCACCGCTGCCTGTTCCTGCGACAGCGGCTTGAAGTCGATGCCGAGCACGGTTGCCGCGATGGCGACGATGATGCCGGCGGCGCCGGCAATGTTCTTCTGCTTGGCGTCCATGTCCTTGTTGAGGAAGATCATGACGATCAGCGGCAGGAAGGCCAGAAGCGCGATGAACGCGCCGAGCTGGTTCTGGATGAAGAATTTTACCGGCTGCTTGTTGGAGGCTGGATCCAGATGATTGGCCTTCTTCCACAGCACCGAGCCGACGATGGCGAGCACGCCGATCACCGCGATGAAGCCAAGCAGCGTGTACCAGCGCCACTGCGGGAAGCCCTGACTGGCGGCCAGCTCGTCGAATGACGGGCGCATCACCCAGAAGATTGCGACGAGTTCAAGAATGATGGCCACCGCCCACAGCACCAGCGCGATGATGCGCGAACGGGTTGCCTGAGCCTTCGCCTCCGGCGTGGGTGTGAAAATCGGAGTGTCGGCCTTTGCCGCCGTCTTCGTGGAAACTTTCGCCATTGGCCCGAACCCTCTCCTGTGCCGCTCTGTATCGCGTGCGGCAATGCCGGTAAAAAAAACCGCCAGATGTTAGAGCATTTTTGGTGAAAAGGGATCACCGGAAATGCTCTAACCTTTTGTTTTTGTCGTATTGTCCGACGCCGAAGCGATTACGCTTCGGCTGGAAATACTCTAGCAGTTTTCCTGTGTCGAAAAGACCGCCACGCAACATAATCCCCAGTCCTGATCACCAATATGTCAGTGAACGTTTTTTTGAGGCGCGGATGAACGGAAACGAGGCTGGTTCGGGAATATTTTTCTACTGTGTGGACCATTTTGAATGCACTGGTGCGGCAGACATGATCCCTGCCGGAGGAAAGAGACCGGGCAGGGCGGTTGCCGCTGCCCGGTCTCCGAAGAAGTTCTGCGAATCGCAAAAACTTCTCCGGTTCCTCAGTTCGGTGCGATTGCGGATGTCAGCCCGCCGTGCGGCTTCAGCGGAATTGCCGCCGTCATTTCTTCAGGCGCAGCAGTGCGTTTTCGAAGGGAAGGCCTTCGTCGTCACTGGCGCGCCGCGACAGTTCCTCAAAGCCGAGCGATGCATAGAAGCGCATGGCGCCCGTGTTGCGCGTATAGACTTCCAGTGAAAGCTCGCCCCTGAGGTTCAGGGCATGGGCGATCAGCCTGCGGCCGATGCCCAGCCCTTGCCATTGCGGCGCGACGAAAATGCCGCCGACGAACGTGTCGAGCAGGCTGATGAAGCCGGCCGGGACATCGCCGACGCAGGCAACCCAGCTTTCCGCGCCGGGAAGATACCGGGTTTCGATCAACGCCTGCTGGTCGAGCAGGCGCTGTTCGCCGATAAACGAATGGGCGATGCGGGAGGCTTCCAGCCAGATTTGTGACAGCGAGGGCGTGTCGGTTTCCGGGGCACAGGCCCGGATCGAAATGTCGTTGTTCTTCATGAGAACTCCGCAAAAAAGATATGCAAAGAGGTTCGGCACGTCTTTCGGGTGCCGGCGATACCGCTAGATGCGGCTCAGGTAAAAGCCTCTGCGCATAGATCTCCTTCTGCTGTGCGGGCTTTGTATGAGTGCGGCAGGAAGGCGTCAAGCAGCGTAGACCCGGATCGATGCAGGCGGTTGGCAGGCGTTTTGCGGAGGTCTGGAACGAGAGTGCCCCGTCGGTGGGAACCGGCGGGGCGTTTTTCCGCCGAAGCGGAAAGGGCAGGGAACCCTTCAGTCTATCTGGGGCGGAAGACGCCAGGATTCAATGCTTCAAAACCCTGGCGTCATCACTTTGTTTATCCGGCTTTCATTCAATTTGCCTGCGCCACCGGGGCGACGAGCGGGGTGATCCGGCGGATCGTCACGCGCCGGTTCTCGCGTTCCGGCTTTTGCGTGTTGATCTTGAGATACTGCTCGCCATAGCCCTGCGTTGCCAGATTTTCCGGCGGGATGCCGAAGGCGCCCGTCAGCGCTTCGGCAACCGCCTCGGCACGGCGGTCGGACAGCGCCAGATTGGCCTGATCGGAGCCGACCGCATCGGTGTGGCCCTCGATCAGGAAGGTTTCGGCCGGGTTCTTCTCCAGCATCCTTTCGATGGCCGTGGCGACGCCATCCAGCTTCTCGATCTCGCTGTCGCCGACGGAGGCGGAGCCGAACTCGAAGTTGAGCGTATCGAGATCGACGCGCCGGGCGATATCGCGCACGCGGGCCGAGCGCTTCACCTCTTCCACCGAATAGAGACGCTGGACGCGCTCCACCGGCGGCTGTTCGAGGAAGCGGTAATAGGCGTCCGGATCCCGCACCCGGCGCGATTCCAGAATGTAGTCGTCGCGCGGGATGGTGAGGCGGATGGGCGGCAGGTCATAGCCCGGATCGCGCCACTCGCGCACATCGTCATAGCGCTGCTCGTCCGCATAGCTGAGGATGTATTCGCGCCCGTCCGGCGTGATGCGCGAACGCTGGATCACGTCGCCATGGCGGTTGCGGATGGTGACGATCTGGCTGCCATTGTCGCGGAGGATGACCTCGCGGGTGCGACCGCGCGGCAGGTCCTCGTAATAGACGTCGCGGGCATCGCGGGTCATGCGGGGCCGGTCGTTGCTTTCAACGATGGTCTGGCCGCCGAGCTGCAGGATCACGCGGTCGCCGATCTCGCGCAGCACGTCGATGCCGTCCGGGCGCTCGCGGCGCGGTTCGGGCGGACGCTCGCGCCGTGTGCCTTTCTCCTCGATAGCCGGCACGATCTTTTCAGGCGCGATGGCCTGCTGGGCGGCGCGGTCGTCTGCCGGCGGCGGGCCTGCATCGACAGGCGCGGGCTGGGGCGCCTGTGTCTGGCCATCGGGGGTCTGGCCAGCAGGGGTTTGGCCGTCAGGCGCAGGGGCCGGGGTAGGCACGGGCTGAGCGCCGTCGGGGGCGGGTTGTCCACCTTCGGCGGGCGGGGGAGCCTCCTTCTGGCTGTCGAGAAGCGGTGCCTCGTCGGGATTGGCGGGAGGCGCTTCGCTCTGCGTCGGCGGCTGGGGGGCAGGCTGTTCGGGCTGTGCCGGCTGCCCGGCTGGCTGACCCTGTTCATTGTCGTTGCCCGGCTCGGGAGGCTGGCGCGGAGCGGTCTCGCCGTTTTCGGCGGGTGCGGGGGCGGGTTGTTCAGCCGCCGGGGCTTCGGGCGCAGGTTTTTCGGCCTCCGGCTGAGGGGCCGGTTCCTGTGCTTCGGGCTCTGGGGAGCTGGGCGTGGGAGCCGCGGGCTGCTCGGGTTGCGGAGCCGGGGCGGGCGCTGGCTCCGGTGCCGGCTGTTCAGCAGGCGCTTCCGGCTGTGGGGCTGGCTCCGGTTGTGGAGCGGATTGCCCGGGCGCTGGCTGTTCGGTCTGCGGCTGCGGTTCTGGCTCCGGTGCAGGCGCGGGAGCTGGTTCGGGCGCGGGTGCTGGTGCGGGCTGGGGTGCCGGCTCCGGCGCGGGAGGTGGCGCAGGTGCAGGGGCCGGCTCAGGGGCAGGTGGCGGCGCCGGCTGAGGCGCGGGTTCGGGTTCCGGAGCAGGCTCTGGCGGCGGGGGTGCAGGCGTGGCTTCCGGTTCCGGCGCCGGGCGCTCTTCGGCCGGCTGCTGCTGGCGGGGCGCGCAGTTCTCCGCCGCTTCGCCTTCGGGGCACTCGGCCTGCGCCAGCATCAGCGGGCTGTCGCCCATGGAGGACGCAATCCCGGCCTTGCCGCCAAGGGGCAGCGCGGCAAGCGGCCCGGTGGCCATGAGCAGGCCAAGTGCGGTGCCCGCGAGAATTCCAGGGTGAAGTTTCATGCAGTTGCTCTCCTTCAAGGTCCCTATCTTGCCGAAACTTGCCGTCCCGCAATTGGTTCCGACGAATAATGGTTATGCAGGATGCAAGGCGTTTGCCAGACCAAATCATGGCCGTACCGTGTCCGTTTCGCGGCCGGCTTGACCTTCGTGGTCCCACGGGCCACATGCGGGTCATGGAAAAGCCTTTCTGGAAAACCAAAGCGCTTGAGGAGTTGAGCGCGGCCGAGTGGGAATCGCTGTGCGACGGCTGCGGCAAGTGCTGCATGTCGAAGCTGGAGGACGAGGATACCGGCGACATCTACTGGACCAGCGTGTCCTGCCGGATGTTCGATGCGGGCACATGCCGTTGTTCGGATTACACCAACCGGCTTTCGCAGGTGTCGGACTGCGTGGGCCTCACGCCGCAGAACGTGCGCACCATTTCATGGCTGCCCGGCACCTGCGCCTACCGGCTGGTGGCGGAGGGGCGTGATCTCTACTGGTGGCACCGCCTGCTTTCAGGCAGCGCCGAGACGGTGCATGAAGCGGGCGTTTCCATGCGCGGGCGCGTTTGCGCCAGCGAAAGCGACCTTCAGGAGCCGGAAGATTATTTCGACTATGTGCTCGACGAGGAGCCCTGAACTCAGGGCCACAGGGGGTCACGACCCGATCATCGACCACAGGAAGCGAAGCGCGATCGCCAGCAGGAACAGGCCGAAGGCGATTTCCAGCCTGCGCTTAGGCAGCGCGTGGGCAAGGCGCGCGCCCCATGGCGCCGTCAGCATGCTGACGGGGAACAACAGCACCATGCCGAGCAGCGACACATAACCCAGCGCATAGGGCCATTGCAGCAGCACGACATCGGGCCAGGCCGCCGCCTTGCCCCATCCGGCAAAGATGTAGGAGATGGCGCCCGGCACGGCGATCAGCGGCCCAAGACCGGACGAGGTGGCCACCGCCTGATGGATCGGGCGGCCGTAGAAGGTCATGAACAGGCTGGAAAGCTGGCCGCCGCCAATGCCCATCAGCGACGACAGCACGCCGATCAGCCAGCCGTAGATGCGCATGACGAAATTTCCGGGAATGTCGCTGCCAAGCTTCCAGCTTTCGCGCGCGCCAAGCAGCTTTATGGCCGAGATGCTGGCGACGACGACGAACACAGTCTTGAACAGGGTTTCGGGCGCATAGCGGGCGACAAAGCCGCCCATGATGACGCCGATGACGACCGGAACCGCCCACAGCTTCAGGATCGACATGTCGACCGCGCCTTTCTTCTGGTGGGCGCGGAAGGAACGCACCGAAGTCGGCGCGATGATGGCCAGCGAGGTGCCGATGCACAGCGGCATGCGCACTTCATCGGGAACGCCGAGCACGCGGAAGAATTCGTAAAGCACCGGAACGATGACCGCTCCGCCACCGACACCGAACACGCCGGCCAGCAGGCCGGTGAGCGCGCCGGCAGCCCCAAGGGCGACGACGATGATGAAAAGTTCGTAGCCGGAAATGCCGAACATGATGCCTCGGTGCTGGAATCGTGCCTCGGGAGGAGGCAGGTCACGGGTTCATAACCTTTTTGCATTCACCGCGCCACCTTGCCGTCGCAGGCTGCATGGCGTGTTTTTACAGAAGGCCCGGCTTCACAAAAGGCCAAGCGTGATCGCCGCCACCACCAGATAGCGGCCGGTCTTGGCGATGGTGACGAGGAAAAGGAAGCTCGGCAGCGGCTCGCGCAGCACGCCGGCAGCGACCGTCAATGCGTCGCCGACGAGGGGCGCCCAACTCAGCAGCAGCGACCAGCGACCCCAGCGGTGGTACCAGCCCGTTGCGCGCTCAAGCGCCTTGTCGCTGACGGGAAACCATTTCCGGTGCCGGAAACGCGCGATGCCGCGCCCCAGCGCCCAGTTGACGACCGCGCCGAGCACATTGCCCGCGCTGGCGACCGCGACGAGCAGCAGGGGCGGCCATTGCCCGGCAACGAGCGCCGCGACAAGCGCTGCTTCCGATTGGGCCGGCAATATCGTGGCCGCGACGAAGGCAAGGCTGAAAAGGCCGCCGAGAACGGCAATGTCTGGCATTTTCTCAACCCGTTCGCGCCGGTTGCGGGAAGGACCGTGTAAGCCAAGGCCCGGTCGGACGCCAGTTCCGATCGCCCGGCCGGGTGGCGGTGTCTGGGAGGGAAAGGTCACACCGCCGCTCACAAGCTCCACGTCCCGGAATCCTGCGTCAGTAAAGGGTGGCGGTGCGGGTGTAGCTCAGCGCGACGTTGGCGAAGGCGTTACGAAACGTCGTTGTGGATGTGGCGGCTTATTACGCCGGCCGGCGGCGGCAAGGGTCAGGCGGAAGCGCTGATGGTCTGCCTGATGCAGTCGGGGAATAGTTATCAGCACAACCGCGCGGTACAAATTGCCTTTGCAGACAGCAGTACCCTTGTTTGTCACGAGCCGAGAATGCCGGTAGGATTTTTAGCTCCCGGCTTTTCGATGGTGCAGATTGAGCAGTTCTTCGCCAGGACGTTTAGCAGGCGTCGGGAACAGCATATCAATATCCTGAAAATGTGGAGCCCCAGAGCTGATAGGCATATACAGGGCCGCCGCCGGTGTAGGCGTAACCGTCTTTGCCGACCTCGGGATAAAAGAAATGTCCGGGGAGAATTGTGAGGTTAGAATATGCTTCGCGTTGGTAAATCCGGGTTAGATATCGTGGCCCAACGCTCTTCCACGCGGGGTAGCGCTTATGGCGGAAGCCAAGAATAGTCTTGAATAATGCATTGGGATTGCTTTCCAGTTCCCGCACCAGCGTCTCATAGAACTGATTTTTGGGCTTGGTTCCCTGAAAGCCGCAGGCGATCAGAGGGGTCCGGAAAAGTCCGTTTTCGGTTGCAGCCACAGCTTCGCATTCTAAAATCCACTCTGGCAGCGGCTTCAGGCATATGCTGTCGGCATCAAGCGCGATTCCACCATTTTCCAGAAGGATTTCGTAGCGCATCATATCTGCGACACCGTTCAGTTCATAATTCCACATGTTCTGCATGTGGGACTTCAGGCGCCATTGCCGATTGTTGTAGTCGTCATTGCCCCAGACTTTGATCACCCAGTCGGGGTGATGAACCCTCCAACTGTCAATGCAATGATGCGGACATTTTGCTTCGTCGCCGACCCATACAAAGTGAAGGACCTTTGGTATCTGTGGGATCGGGGCTCTGTTCGAATACCGGAGGATGCCCGGCTGCAGGTGCTGGCTTGAAATAAACTCTGACTTCTTCATTGGACGCGCTCTGTCAGGCCTCCAGTCCAGCAGGGGACCGCGGTGTTCCAATTATCATCTGGGTGGAATCGTCAATGTTTGTTATGCGGTGATCTTCTATGTTGAACCATCGTTCAACATAGATACGGAACTCATCCATCGACCATTCGCGGCAATGCGCACGGTTTCGTGGTGGTCCTGAATGATCCCAGCCATAGACGCGGTATCTGTCCGGAGTCGAGATAACAAGCTTGCCGCGTGTAATGCGTGACAGGTACTGCATGAGCAGATCCGGGTTTGGGATATGCTCAACCACGTCAGCACAGATAACGATATCCGCCTGATCCGTATCTCTTTCGAAGTCGGCTGAGGCCCACTGCCTCTCAGGATATGTCTGCCTCAAAAATGACAGGGTGGGCTCCAAATCAAAACCAACGGTTTCGGTGTCTGGAAAGAACTTCATCAGCTTGAAGCCGGACCCGCATCCTATATCAAAGACTTTTTTCGCGCCAATTTCTTTGCTGGCTGCGGCCGCGGCTTCATACACCTCGCGCTGGTGCTGATCTTTCTGAGCTGTATCATCGTAGAAGGCGTTTTCAGGTCTGTGCCTGTATCCAGCGCGGATGCCAAATTGCTCCGTCTTCACGACCGGCTCTTGAAAAAAGCCAAATTTGTGCCGGAAACCATACCGCAGTTTCCTCCTCAA
This sequence comes from Aquamicrobium sp. YD-1-mutant5, assembly GCF_059509755.1. Lineage (NCBI taxonomy): Bacteria > Pseudomonadati > Pseudomonadota > Alphaproteobacteria > Hyphomicrobiales > Phyllobacteriaceae > Aquamicrobium > Aquamicrobium sp. YD-1-mutant5. Next base: position 68,371 of record NZ_JCAKKP010000006.1, on the reverse strand, counting down.
GAGCTTCCATTTGTTCATGCGGTGCGCTCCCAACAGATCAGCAAGCATAGCAAGGGTCATTGCAACATGATGCAAGACATCGCGCCTTAGCATGCCTGCCAATTTGCAGAAAGCGTAAGTCGTGCGCCTCTGGGGGCAAAACTGCCTCCTTGATTGCTCGTATCGGTGGCCTTAAGCCTCTTTTAGACAGGGACTTCATCAGTCCTTTTCGCGTTTCGGGAGGCCAGTCACATGCCTGACCTCGCTTACCGGCACGGCACTCGCGTCAACCGGGTACCCGAAGGAACTTTATCGTTCGAGATTCCGGACCAGACGCTGGCCGACAACCTCAACGGGCCGGTGACGGCCGCTATATGCCCAAACCTGCATCGTGTTGACGTGCCCCCGCCAATTTGGACCGTTTTTGGCTGGAATTTTCCAACTATGATCCCTCGATGGGAGAAGGAGAGTTCCAATGAAGGCATCGAAGTTTTCGGAAGCGCAGATCGTGTTTGTTTTGAAGCAGGCTGAAGATGGAACGGCGATCGGCGAGGTCTGCCGCAAGGCGGGAATTTCGGAGGCGACGTTCTACAATTGGCGCAAACGCTATGCCGGTCTCATGCCGTCCGAAGTTAAGCGGTTGCGCCAGCTTGAGGAAGAGAATGCCAAGCTGAAGAGGCTTGTCGCCGATCTGTCCCTGGACAAGGCGATGCTGCAGGATGTTCTGCAAAAAAAGCTCTGAGGCCTGCTCGCCGTCGCCAGCTTGTGGATCAGGTGCGGGAGGTTTGGAAGGCATCGGTGCGCAGGGCATGCCAGGTCCTGCGTGTCGACCGCTCCCTCTACACCTACAAGTCCCGGCGCGGGGATCAGGCCGCCTTGAAGCAACGTATCAACGAGATCTGCCAGACGCGGGTGCGCTACGGCTATCGTCGCGTCCACGTTCTTCTGGTGCGCGAGGGCTGGCCGATCAACATCAAGCGAACATACAAGCTCTACAATGAGTTAGGGCTCCAGCTGCGCAACAAGACACCAAAAAGGCGGGTGAAGGCGAAGCTGCGGGAAGACAGGACGGAGGCGACGCGATGCAACCAGACCTGGGCGATGGACTTCGTGCACGATCAGCTGGCGACCGGAAAGAAGCTGCGCGTTCTGACCATCGTCGACATCTGGTCACGCTTCTCGCCGGCCGTCGATCCGCGCTACAGCTATCGCGGCGAAGATGTCGTTGCTACGCTCGAGCGTGTCTGTCGCGAGCATGGCTATCCGCGATCGATCAGGGTCGACAACGGCTCAGAGTTCATCTCTCGCGACCTCGATCTGTGGGCCTATCAGAAGAACGTCGTTCTCGATTTCTCACGGCCGGGCAAGCCGACCGACAACTCCTTCATCGAGTCGTTCAACGGTAAGTTCCGCGCGGAGTGCCTGAACACCCACTGGTTCCTGACCCTTGACGACGCCCGCCAGAAGATGGAGCATTGGCGTAGAGACTACACGAGGTTCGCCCTCACAGCGCAATCGGCAATAAGCCGCCGATATCGCTCATGAATGGCTCCGGTGCATCCCATCCGCCATGAGCCCAAGCCCGCGAAATCCTCCAGCCGGGCGGTCCAAAGAAGGGGAGCACCTCACAATGAGTCCTGAGCCTAGTCGCCGCTGGATGAAAGTTCAGTGGCAGGTCAGAATCTCAAAAAATGATTTGATGACGGAAGCGGTGAAAAAAATGCCAGATCGCGTGACCGGCTACATACGGGTTCCCTACTGCCGGTGAGAATGTATATGCGTTTGATTTTAGGGGAAAATGGTGGGCCCGGAGGGCTAGCGTGTTCTGTGCAGTTTCAATGGGTTATGAATAGGTGCGGGAGAATTGGAACCCAAGTTTTAAATATGCTTTTCGATGTGTCTCCCGCACCTGCTGGCTTTCTCCAAGCCTTGACGTCACAAGCACCTTTCGCAGAAACCCACTATGCGACTGTGATTTGAAACAGAATTATCATTTCTATTTCAACTGTCCCTGCAAGATCAGACTATGAGTTGATCAGCTTCGACCGTCCCTGAATAACTGTCGCCACTGGTATCGCTGCCAATTTTCCAAATGTGACGGTCAGCCAATGGCAATACATCTCCGTTGGGTCGCTTGATCCCTTCCATGCGGAAGGGCTTGGGTTCTCCGAATACCTCGACGTAGAGGGCTCGGGTCGCCTTGTAGGCATCGAGCATCCCTTTTCGAGTAGAATCCGTCGATGGAAAGTGATCGCGAACCCGGTCGGCTCCTTCGAAATCACCCCAGACTGAAATGCAGAATTCCGCGTACGGCTTGGTGTGGAGAATGAAGAAGTGCCAGTACATGTCAACTGCTCCGGGAGGAGCGTGTGGAACCCCAGTTTTCAATAGCGTCAGTATGCAAAAACGCTTGAATTCTGCTTCCAGCCTAAGAGCTAGCCTCTTGTCGCACTTCCCGTACTCGAACATCAACGGATAGGCTTGCTCACAGGAGTAGGCGCGCCCGGTTCGAATCAGATCGTCGGATAATTCATAAGATATTTCAGATAGATCATACTCGGCTACAAGCTTAATGCGGTGCTGATTTTCATCCCCGACGTTATAGATAGCCAGCATCTCGTCCTGCACTTCATAATCTGTTCCGGGATTAATTGGCATGTCATCCTCCGCTATTGAGACCGCGCCGAGATAATGCGACTATTCCGTAACGGAAAGCAATGCGCGCTTCGCATCTCGCGACGTATCCGAAAGGCGGCTCCTCAAGGGCGGGGAATCGAGCAAAGTGCATCTTCGTGGTCAGCGCCGGCCGAGGATTTGCGGAGGTCAATCTGAACCAGAACCATAGTATTCTGTTTCAATGTCAGATTTCATCGGCCCCAAAGACCGCCGCCTCTATCTGACGCCGCCGATCGTTCTGCCTGCCTTGCCGCCTTCGCCAAGCCCCCCAGAGGTGAGTTCGCTATGCAAGGGTGCACATTCTAGCGGGTGCGGGAGAAATTATCCAGCAATTTCAATGCATTAATAGGGTTGGTGGGCCCGGAGGGACTCGAACCCCCAACCAAGCGGTTATGAGCCGCCGGCTCTAACCATTGAGCTACAGGCCCCACGCAGGGCTGATTAGTGCGTTTCTGTTGCCGGCACAAGAGCCACGGCTGCAGAAGCGTGGCCGGTGGGTGCTTAAAAGTCGGGAACTTCATTCATTTGATGAGACTATGGCGTCAAGTGCCCAAATCAGTCCATATTCGCCACTTAAAGCATTCCGCGCTGGGACGCATTTCATGGAGCACCTGATGAACGGATTCCTTCTACCTCTGGCACTGGCCGCGGCAATGGTTCTGCCTGCCGTTGCCAATGCCGCCGATGCCAGGTCGGCACCGCAGATCGTGGTTACCGGCGAAGGGGAGGCGACTGTTGCTCCCGACATCGCGGTCCTGTCGCTGTCGGTCATGCGCGAGGCCAAGACCGCGCGCGCGGCACTCGACGCCAACAATGATGCGATGGCCGCGGTGATCTCGGCCATGAAGGCGGCGGGGATCGAGGACCGCGACCTGCAGACGGCCGGTATCCAGATCAGCCCGCGCTACAACTACAATTCCAAGCCGGATGGCGGACAGGAAGCTGAACTGGTCGCCTATCAGGTCACCAATGCGCTTTCGGTGCGCATTCGCGACATCGACAAGACCGGCGAGCTGCTCGACAAGGCCGTTACGCTCGGCGTCAACGAGGGTGGCGGCATCGTCTTCACCAATGCCAATCCGGCCGCGGTTGTCACCGAAGCGCGCAAGAAGGCGGTTGCCGATGCCATCGCCAAGGCCAAGACGCTGGCCGAAGCAGCCGGCTCTTCGGTCGGCAAGGTGCTTGAAATCTCGGAGCAGTCGGCCCCGCCAATGCCCATCCGCATCGCTGCCAAGTCTTTTGATGCCATGCCGCAGGCCGGTGCCGCGCCGGTTCAGGCCGGCGAAAACGCCTACCGCGTTCAGGTCAATGTGACCTTCGAACTGAAGTAAGCCTGAAAAGCCCATCTGAAAAAGCCCCGGAAGCTGAACGCTTCCGGGGCTTTTTGTTGTCGGAACCCGCTTTCGGTCTGCGCCGTGCGGGAGATGTCTCCACCGCGACGGGTTAGCGAAGCACCGGGCAGCCGCGCTGGTTTGCGAAGGTCAGCACGACGCGATGATTGAACTTGTGGCCAGCCACCCGCACGATGCGGCGGTTGGAATCAACCACGCGTGCGCGCCGCACGCCCATGCGATCGGCCTTGTTCAGGGCCGTGCGTGCGCTGCATCCATCATGGCGGCCCCTGTCGCGGCGCCAGTCATGATGGCGGTCCCGGTCACGGCGCCAATCCTGATGGCGGCCGTGGTCGCGATGCTGGACATTCATGCCATAAGCGGAACCCTGACCGCCGTAATTGAGGTAAAGGCCATCCGCCTGCGCTGCGGCTGGAAGGGCGGCCAACCCGCCCAAGCCGATGAGAGCGGAAAGAACTGCGGTCTTAATCATCCTGATCATGGTCTTCTCCTTGATGTCCTTCGGGGGCTTGCGGGACAGGCAGTCGCCATCACCCATCCATGAGAAGAATTTAGGGCGCTCTGGCTGAACCGGCCACGAACCGCGCATTCATATCGTGTTCATTTTCGCGGACAGGCCGTGCCGATCCGGCAATTCCCATGGAAAAACCAAAAAATGCCGGGTTTCATGAGGAAACCCGGCATGTCGTTTTTGCAGCACGGAAAGGAAATGTCGCCCTTCAGTGCGGGATGTTTCAGCGCGAATAGCGGATCGGCACGACGAGGCTCATGCGCGACTTGGCCAGATCCGGCGGCGGAGCGGGGACCGGGGAGGCACGGCGCACCAGCTCAACAGCCGCACTGTCGAAGGCTGGATCGCCCGAAGAACGAGCGAGCGATACGGCCAGCACCTCGCCGCCGGGATTGATGGTGAAGCTGACAGTCGCGATGCCGACGCCTCTGGCCCCGCTGGGATAGCGCTTGTAGCGGTTGAGGTGGGCGTTGACGCGGGACTGCCAGCGCGCAGGCGACATTCCCGAGCCAGCCGCAGCCTTTGCGACGCGGGGCGCAGCGGTGGCCGGCGCATCGGTGGCCGACTTGGTGGCGGCCACCTGCGGCTTTGACTGCTTCTTCTCGACCTTTTTCTTCTCGATCTTCTTCTCAACCGGCTTTTCGATGGGCTTGGGCTTTTCGGGCACGGGACGGCGCTGCGGCACGGCCATCGCAACCTCGGGAAGCGGCACTTCCTCAAGCTCCTCGACCACATCTTCGGGGGTTTCGACGGGCTCAAGCTCCGCCACTTCCTCGGTCTCTACGGGCTCTTCCTCGACCACTTCCTCAAGTACCGGCTCCTCGACCGGGTCGATCTCCTCGACGATTTCCTCGACCTCCTCGGCGGGGGCGCTGTCGACCACCTCGGCCATCTCGTTGAGAACGGCCTCGGGCGCCACGACCATGGGCGCCAGCTCCATCATGATGGCGGGAGCGGCATCGAGGGAGGGCGCTTCCATGGCGGGAACGCGATTGAGATACCAGACGCCGGCCAGATGCACGGCGAGAACGAAAGCGGCGGCACCCGACCAGAGCGCGATTTCGCCCTTGCCGAGATTCAGCGAAAGACTGTCCGCCGGATGGTAGGCCGCGTTGCTCATCACGGTGATCCGGTTTCACTTTCGGTGGTCGCTGCGGGCAGCATTTCAAGGCCGACCAGAGCGATCTTCAGATAGCCTGCCTTGCGCAGCAGGTTCATGACATTCATCAGCTCGCCATAGTCGACGGCCTGATCGGCACGCAGGAAGACGCGCTGCTCCTTGTCGCCGCCGGTGAAATTGTCGAGCGCGCTCGGCAATGTATCGCGCGCCACCTCGTCATTGCCGAGAAGGACGGTGAGGTCCTCCTTGACGGTGAGGTAGAGCGGCTTGTCGGGCCGTGGCGCCGGCGTGGCGGCCGCCGCCGGCAGATCGACATTCACATCCACGGTTGCCAGCGGCGCCGCCACCATGAAGATGATGAGCAGAACCAGCATGACGTCGATGAAGGGCGTGACGTTGATCTCGTGGGTTTCCTGAAGATCGTCGTCTTCCCCGGTGCTTTCCCTGATGCCTCCGGCCATGGTTCCAGCTCCTATTCCGCTGCAAGCCGTTCGCGCGCGGCGGCAGGGGCCTTGCGGAAGTCGAGATCGCGGCTGACGAGACGCTCTACGCCGGCGGCGGCATCGGCCAGAGCCTGACGATAGCCGGTGATCGAGCGGGAGAAGACGTTGTAGATGACCACGGCGGGAATGGCGGCGACGAGGCCGAGCGCGGTGGCCAGAAGGGCCTCGGCGATGCCCGGCGCCACAACCGCAAGGTTGGTGGTCTGCGATTCCGAGATGCCGATGAACGAGTTCATGATGCCCCAGACGGTGCCGAACAGACCGACGAAGGGCGAAGTGGAGCCGATGGTGGCCAGAACGCCGGTGCCGCGGCTGAGGCGGCGGCCGGTCTGGATCTGGATGCGCGACATGCGCGACCAGACACGTTCCTTGAGGCCGGACGGATCGGCGTGATCCAGTGCGCCCGCCGACATCTTCGATTCCTCGACGGCGGCCTGAACCAGACGCGAACCCGCATCCCCGCGCTTGCCGAGCTTCTGGGCTGCCTCGTCCAGCGAAGCCGAACCCAGAATGGCGCGCAGAGCCGAGCGCAGGCGCGCCTTAGAGCCGGCCAGTTCAAGCGACTTGGCAAGCCAGACCGTCCAGGTGACCAGCGAGGCGAAGGCAAGGCCGATCATGACCGCCTTGACCACCCAGTCGGCGGCCATGAACATGCCCCATGGCGAAAGATCGTGCGGGAGGGAGAGATCCCGTTCGCCTTCTTCGCCGGGGGCTGCTTCCTCTGCGCCGGTTTCGACCGGCTGGGCGGAGGATTCGATATTGTCCTGCGCAGCATTCGCATCGGCGGCAGGCGCCTGTGCCGGCGGCTGCTGGCCGTCCTGTCCGGGCGCGGCAGCGCCGGGGGCTGCACCTTCGGTGCCGGTGGCAGGCTGCGTTGCATCTGGTGCCGGAGCGGCAGGGGCCGGCGATGACGTATCCTGTGCCTGCGGCGCGGGCGTGGTCGGTGCCTGAGCGGCAGGGACTGCGGGAGCCGTTTCCGCTGCTGCCGGCTGAGTGGGGGCCGGTTGTGTGGGGGCAGGTTCTGCCGGCGCAGTTGCGGCGGCCGGGGCCTGCGGCGCGGGCTGTTCCTGGGCAAAGGTCGTCTGGGTGAAGGCAGCACACAGGCCGGCACAGAGTGCGACAGCGGCCAGACGTTTCAGTGCCGATCCCCTAGCACAGGTTTCACGCCTCATCAGATCGACCATTCTGCAACCCTACCTCAAATTGTTCCGCGGCGTTCGAGCACCACCCTGCCGGACATCGCGCAGATTTCCGCATTCCGCCGAAGGCATCCCGAAGGGTGCCGTTCGATCGAACTGGGTGGCGGTTATCATTGTTGACTAAAGCATTCAAGATTATAAGGCATTTTTCACCATAAACTCTGTCGAAACTTTCACAGGCCGGTGAGCGCGCCGCGTTGCCGGATGCCCGGCAAATTACCCGGCGCCGGCTAATTTCATTGCGGGGCCGAGCGAAGCCGGCAGGGTTGCCGCGTGGCCAAGTCCGGCAAAGATGTCCTGTCCGACCTGAAGGCAGGGGCGTCGCTTCAGCCTCTCAATCATCTCCAGCGTGTGGGGGGCGGGGCCTGACCAGTGTGGGCCTGCGGGATTGGACCGGCGCTCGCTGTCGCCCAGCATGACCAGAACATCGGCATCGTTAACCCCGGCATCGTTTTCGGGCAGGGCAGCCCGCGCCTCGAAGTCCAGCATCCATTCGTCGTTCCACCAGATCGACGGGCTGACAGAGGCGTAGCGCCGGAAGGCGCCGGGTTTGCGCAGAAGTGCGTAGAGCGTGCAGATGCCGGCCAGCGAATGGCCCCACAGGGTGCGGCGCCGCGGGTCGACCGGGAGCCCGGCTTCCGCTTGCCTGCGCAGTTCGCCGGTAAGGAGATCGAGGAAGGCGTCCGCGCCGCCGGTCCTGCGCCCGTTTGTGGCCAATGGGGTCTCGGCAGGGGTGTAATCGAGCGTCCGCGCCAGAACGTCGAAGCGCAAATCCGTGTCGTAGCCTATTCCGGCAATGGCGAGGGCGGGATTGGCTTCCAGATGTTCGGTCGTCAGGGCATCGAAGGCGGCGTTGCCGTCCAGCATGTAAAGCAGGGGATGGCCGCGCGACGGTGCGGGATTTAGCGGAATGGCGCGGAAAATCACGAATGCCCTGTCGCCCGCCGTGACGCGCCGGCGCTCCAGCCTGTGGGTGGAGACGGGGGTGCCGAAAATGCCGAGCGCAGCCGGCTGCGGCTGTTTGGGCTGGGCAGGAATGGCAGTTTGCGGTTGCATGGATTAGCTGTGGCAGGTCGGGCGAAATGCCGTCAAGGCCGCGGCGGATCAAACTTGATGAATTTTATCATGTAGCCGTTGAAATGAAATGTTTTTCATCGCGGAAGAGGTTTTGCGGGGCTTTTCCGCGGTCCCTGAACGGAAACCGTGCCCTCATCGTGTCTGTGCGGAAAGCCGTGCCGGCAGCATGCGCGCCAGCAGACCGTCCCTGCGGATCAGCTGGTGCCAGATTACGGCCACGACATGCAGGATGATGATGGCGAGGATGAGTTTTGCCGCGAGATTGTGCGCGTCGCGTGGCCAGCGGCCCAGTGTCTTGCCGAAGCCGGAGATCGCCAGCAGGCCGAGTGCGGGCTGCACCAGAATGGCAAGGTAGAGCAGGCCATGCCCGGCATGAGCGGCGATGCGCTGCAGGCGCGTCATGCCTTCCGGCAGGGGCGGGGCGCGGTGGGTGATGCGCCAGCCGACACGCGCCACGGCCAGCGCCAGAATGGCGGAGCCCAGCGTGATATGGGTTCTGAACAGGTAAAAGCGCGGTTCCGAACCACGCTCGAAAAAGCCCCAGACCCAGCCGGTCGCGAACTGGACGAGGACCAGCAAAGCGACCAGCCAGTGCAGCCAGATGGCGACGGCGTCATATCGGCGCTTTTCAGTCATGTGGCGTTCTCGCTCCCTGCTGGCGCGGCATTATATGGCTGGCATCCCGGATTCATGTCTACATTGCAAGTTTGTAAGTTGACATAGGCATTCATATTTTGTTGGTGCCCGCAAAGTGACGTCGGATCATCGCCGAAGATGCTCTGCATCCAAGGCGGCGATAATCAAAATTCAGGTGCTGGTCTTGCCGTCGGGAAATGAAAATTCAAATTCCGTGTCCGCTCAGCGGGCGGATGAGGTGTTCCGCCTGCAGGGCAGTGCGCGCAGTGTGACCGGGCAGGGGCTGCGCGCGGAAGTCGCGCGCGGTGCGATCGACAGTCTGGCCGCGCGGGTGACCGCGTTTTTCGCGGAAAACCAGAGCGGCCCGCGTGTGGTTATGGGTGCCTTGCCGTTTGACCGTTCGCAGGCGGATTATCTTTTCCAGCCGCAAATCTGTGCCGATGCTGCCGATGACAGGGGCAGTGCCGGCAAGCGCATGGCGCTGCCGGATGCAGTGCGCTGCGCCATCACGCCGGTTCCGGCGCCTTTTGCCTATGGCGAAGCCGTTGCGGCCGCGCTGAAGCTGATTGCGGGGTCGGCGGGTGAGCCCGACCCGCTCACCAAGGTTGTGCTGTCGCGCAGTCTTGAGCTGGCTTCAACGCATGAGTTCGATGCTGCCCGTCTGCTGGCGGCGCTGGCCAGAGATCCGAGCATCATCGCTTTCTCGACGCTTCTGCCCGCGGGTGCGGATGGTGCGCGTCCGCTGCTGGTGGGAGCGACGCCGGAACTGCTGGTGTCGCGCAAGGCAAGCGAGGTGGTCTCGCATCCGCTGGCCGGCTCGGCGCGGCGTTATGCCGACCCTGCTGCGGACCGCGCTTCCGCCGCCGGGCTTGAGACATCGGAAAAGAACCGGCGCGAGCATCAGGCGGTGGTCGATGCCGTGTTCGACGTGCTGTCTCCCTATTGCCGCGAGCTGAAAGCGCCGGAAGGCACGACACTGCGCTCGACCGCTTCCATGTGGCATCTGGGCACCCGCATCGTCGGCACGCTGAAGGATGCGGACACGCCGGTGGCGGAACTCGCATCCGTGCTTCACCCGACGCCTGCCGTGTGCGGCCTGCCGCGCGAGCGCTCCGCCGAGGTGATCGGCCAGCTCGAAGGCTATGACCGCGGCTTCTATGCGGGCGCCGTCGGCTGGGCCGACGAGGCGGGCGACGGCGAATGGTATGTCTCGATCCGCTCGGCGCGGCTGGCTGGCAGGCACGCGACGCTCTATGCCGGGGCAGGCATCGTCGCGGGCTCCGACCCTGCCGGCGAGACGGACGAGACTTCGGCCAAATTCGTGGCGCTGCTTTCCGCACTCGGTATTGACGAGCACGGCCGACCCCTGCGAGAGCATGCGGCATGAGTGAAGTCAGCCAGACATGGCCGGAGGAATTCGCCCGGCGCTACCGCGACAAGGGCTATTGGCGCGGCGAAACTTTTCCCAAGATGCTGCGCGAGCGCGCCGCCGCCTTTCCCGACCGCGTCGCGGTGGTGGGCGGCGATCAGCGCTGGAGCTATGGGGAGTTGCATGCGCGCGCCGAGACGGCGGCGGCCGGTTTCCTGAAGCTCGGGCTCAAGCCCGGCGAGCGGGTGATCGTGCAGATCGGCAACCGGCCGGAGTTTCTGTCGGTGGTGTTCGGCCTGTTTTATGCCGGGCTGATCCCGGTCTACGCACTGCCGGCGCACCGCCGCACCGAGATCGCGCATTTCGCCGGGAAGGCCGAGGCCGCCGGCTATGTCGTGGCCGACAGGGGCGACGGTTTCGATTATCGCGCCCTTGCGCGCGAGGTGAAGGCGCAGGCGCCGACGCTTCGCCATGTCGTGGTGCTGGGCGAGGCGGAGGAATTTGCGCGCTTCGAGGATTTTGCCGCCGATCCGGCGCTGCTGCCGGGCGATCCATCGCCTTGCGCTGTCGCCTTCTTGCAGATTTCGGGCGGCAGCACGGGGCTGTCGAAGCTCATTCCGCGCACCCATGACGACTATATCTATTCGTTCCGCGCGAGCGCCGAGATCTGCGGGCTGGACGAGAACAGCGTCTACATGGCGGCGCTGCCGGTGGCGCATAATTTCCCGATGAGCTCGCCCGGCGTGATGGGTGCGCTCTATGCAGGCAGCCGTGTCGTCATGTGTCCCTCGCCGGATGCGCAGACGGCTTTCGCGCTGATCGCGCAGGAAAAGGTGACGATCACCGGGCTGGTGCCGCCGCTGGCGCTGTTGTGGATACAGGCGGCGGCGAATGCGAAGCACGATTTGTCCAGCCTGAAGGTGTTGCAGGTGGGCGGGGCGAAATTCATGCCGGAAGCCGCGCGCCGGGTGCGTGCTGCGCTCGGCTGCCAGCTTCAGCAGGTGTTCGGCATGGCCGAGGGGCTGGTGAACTACACGCGCCTCGACGATCCGGAGGAGATCGTGGTGGAAACGCAGGGGCGGCCGATCAGCCCTGACGACGAGGTGCTGATCGTCGACGATGCGGGCAATCCCGTGCCAGAAGGCGAGGCCGGCAATCTCTTGACGCGCGGGCCCTATACGCTCCGGGCCTATCACAATGAGCCGGGCGCCAATGCGCGCTCCTTCACCGAAGATGGTTTCTATCGCACCGGCGACGTGGTGAAGCGGACTCCGCAAGGCTATCTCGTTGTGCAGGGAAGGGCGACCGACCACATCAACCGGGCCGGCGAGAAGGTTTCGGCGGAAGAGATCGAGGACCATCTTCTGGCACATCCGAACGTATTCGATGCGGCAGTGGTGTCGATCCCGGACGAATTTCTGGGCGAGCGCAGCTGCGCCTTCATCATTGCGCAGGGCGAGAAGCCGAAGGGCGCGGCGATCAAGGCCTGGATGCGCGCCCGCAACGTGGCCGAATTCAAGGTGCCGGACCAGATCCAGTTCGTGGACGCGTTCGAGACCACGGCGGTCGGCAAGATCAGCCGCAAGGAACTGCGCGCGCGGCTGCGGCAGGCGTTCCTCGACGGCCAGGCGGAGAAGGGGTAACGCCATGGGGCTTCCAACCATACAGCCATATGATTTGCCGTCGGCGGGGGAGCTGCCCGCTTCGCGCGGACCGTGGAAGGTGGAAACCGGCCGCGCGGCGCTGCTGATCCACGACATGCAGAACTATTTCGTGCGGCCCTTCATGGCGGATGCTTCGCCGCTCGGCCCCGCGACCGCGAATATCGCGCGGCTCGCCGCGCATTGCCGACAAAAGGGCATTCCCGTGTTCTACACCGCCCAAAACGGCGATCAGGACCGGCGTGACCGTGGCTTGCAGGCGGATATCTGGGGGCCGGGTATGGGGTCGGCCGAGGCGGATCAGGCGATCATCACGCCGCTTGCGCCTGAGAAGGGCGATTTCGTGCTGGTCAAGCACCGCTACAGCGCCTTCCAGCGCTCCAATCTGGAGACGCTGATGCGGGTGCGCGGCCGCGACCAGCTCATCGTCACCGGCATCTATGCCCATATCGGCTGCATGATGACGGCGGCGGAAGCCTTCCAGCGCGACATCGAGGCGTTCTTCGCCGCCGACGCGCTGGCCGATTTTTCACGCGAAAAGCACGATCTGGCGCTGGACTGGGTGGCGGGGCGCTGCGGCGTCGTTGCCGGCACCGACCAGCTCATCGCCGCTTTGGTCTGACGGAGGCGCATATGGCCATCACGCTGGAGCGCATGCGCGCCGACATTGCAGGCATGATCCACGAGGACCCGGAGGAGATCGGGCTGGAGGACAATCTGATGGACCTCGGCATCGATTCCATGCGCCTGCTCAACCTCATCCTGAAATGGCAGGAAGATGGGCTCGACCTCGAATTCGCCGAACTGGCCGATCGCTTCACGCTGGCCGGCTGGTGGGAGGCGGTCGAGGCCAAGCAGGCGGGTGCGGGAAGCGGGGCATAGACATGGATGCGAAGCCGCCTGCCGCCATTTCAGGGACAGGCGCGCCGCTGACCGAGGCGCAGACGGGCCTGTGGTACACGCAGCGCATCGACCCGGCCAATCCGATCCTCAACACCGGGCAATATCTGGATATCGTCGGGCCGCTCGACGTGGTCGCCTTCCGCAAGGCGGTGGATGCGACCGTCGGGGAGGCGGAGGCGCTGTCGCTGCGCTTCGAGGACGGACCTGACGGGCCGGTGCAGGTGGTCGATCCGGCACGGCGGCCGTTCCTCGAAATCGTGGACGTTTCGGGCGCGGACGACCCGGCGGCGGAGGCGCTGGCGCTGATCGAGGCGGATACGAACACGCCGGTGGACCTCGCTCGCGACCGGGTCGCGGCCTTCCGGCTCTATCGGCTGTCGGATGAGCGGCATTTCTTCTACGAGCGCATTCACCATCTCGCCATCGACGGTTTCGGTATGGTGCTGGTCACCAACCGGGTGGCGGAACGCTATTCGTGCCTGATGAAGGGCACGGAGCCGGCGGTGAATTTTCCGCCGTTGCAGGTGGCGCTGGACGATGACCGCGCCTATGCGCAGTCGGAAAAGCGCGTGGCGGACCGCGCGTTCTGGCACGAGGCGATGGCCGGGCTGGAGCCGGTGACCGGCATGGCGCCGGGGCGCGCCACCTCCGGCCCGAGCTTCCACCGGGAGAGCCTCTACCTGCCATCAAGATTCATGGAACGGCTGCAAGCCTTTGCTTCTGAAGCGAAAGTGACATGGCCGGATGCGCTGACGGCGCTGGTGGCGGCCTATTGTCGGCGCTTTGCCGGGACGGAAGAGATCGTCGTCGGCGTTCCCTATATGGGCCGGCTTGGCAATGTCGCGGCGCGCGTGCCTTGCATGCTGATGAACGTTCTGCCGCTGCGCGTCGCGCCCGACGAGACGCAGGCGACGGGCGATTATCTGGTCGGCGTGTCGAAACGGATGATGCGCGCGCGCCGGCACGGGCGCTACCGCTCCGAGCAGTTGCGCCGCGATCTTGGATTGGTGGGCGGCTCGCGCCGGCTCTATGGCCCGCTGATCAACATGCAGCCTTTCGATCTGCCGCCAACCATGCCGGGGCTGGACGTGACGCTGAATATTCTGGGCGCGGGCGCGGTGGACGACATCACCTTCACCTTCCGCGGCGATGCGCTGAGCGCGCTGCTGATGGAGGTCGATTCCAATCCGGCGCTCTATTCGGCGGAGGCGACGAGAGCGCATTCGCGGCGGCTGGCGGCCTTCCTCGAAAAGGCGATGCAGGCGGCCACACTTGCCGATGTTCCGACCGCCTGCGATGCAGATGTCGAGCGCTATCTGGTGGAGGCGAACCGGACCGACCATACCGTGCCGGACACGACGCTGACGGCGCTGATCGAGGCGAGGATGCGCGCGACGCCGGATGCGCCGGCGCTGGTGTTCGGCGATACGACACTCAGCTATGCCGAGCTTGATCGGCGCACGGCGGCGCTTGCGGGAGAACTGGTGAAGCGTGGGGCAGGGCGCGACAGGATCGTGGCGGTGGCGCTGCCGCGTTCGGCTGAACTGGTGATCACGCTGATCGCGAGTTTGCGGGCGGGGGCGGCTTATCTGCCGCTCGACCTCGACAATCCACCGCAGCGGCTTGCGCGCATCGTGGCGGCGGCGCAGCCTGTGTGCGTTCTCGCAGAGCCGGGCAACGAAGCCTTTGCCGATGCGCAGGTGCTGGCCCCGGCCGACTGGCCGCAGGAGCCGGGCGAGGGGGCGCTGCCGCAGGTTGAGCCCGACGACATGGTTTATGTCATCTACACGTCAGGATCGACCGGCGATCCGAAGGGCGTCGTCATCGAGCATCGCGCCATCGTCAACCGTCTGGAATGGATGCGCACGCATTATGGCTTTTCGGCCGATGACCGCTTCCTGCAAAAGACGCCCGCCACCTTCGATGTTTCGGTGTGGGAATTCTTTCTCCCGTTCCTGTGCGGGGCGAAGCTGGTGGTGGCGCTGCCCGGCGCGCATCGCGATCCGGCGGCGATTGCGGCACTGGTTCGCCTGCACGGCATCACCACGCTGCATTTCGTGCCCTCCATGCTCTCGGCCTTTCTGGCCGCGCCTGCCTCGCAGGGGCTGAGGGTCGCGCGCACATTCTGCAGTGGCGAGGAACTGACCGCCGACCATCGCGACCGTTTCCATCAGCGCATCACCGGCGAGTTGCACAATCTCTACGGGCCGACCGAGGCGGCTGTCGATGTCAGCTACTGGCCGGCGGGGCCGGACGACACGTCTTCGCCGGTGCCGATCGGGTTTCCGGTGTGGAACACACAGCTTTACGTGCTGGACGAGCGGCTGCGGCCGTTGCCGCCCGGCGTCGCCGGCCATCTCTATCTTGCGGGCGTGCAGCTTGCGCGCTGTTACCTCGGGCGGCCGGATCTCACGCAAGAGCGCTTCGTGGCCGATCCGTTCCGGCCGGGCGAGCGCATGTACATGACCGGCGACCTGGCGCGGCTCAGGGAAGACGGCGCGGTCGTCTATCTTGGGCGCTCCGACCATCAGGTGAAAATCCGGGGGCTGCGCATCGAGCTTGGCGAGATCGAGGCGGCGATTGCCGGTTCCGGTCTGTTGAGCGATGCGGCGGTGATCGTGCGCGAGGACCGGCCGGACGACAAACGCATCGTCGCCTATGTGGTGCCGGGGGAGGGCTATGATGCTGAACGGCTGCGCCGGCATATGGCGGCACGGCTGGCGGATTACATGATGCCTTCGGCCGTGGTCGAGATGCAGGCGCTGCCGGTCAACGCCAATGGCAAGCTTGATCGCAAGGCGCTGCCGGCGCCAAGCTTCGAGGTGCAGGCCGTGCGGGAGCCGGCGACGCCGACCGAGGCGGCACTTTGCCAGCTCGTGGCCGATGTGCTGGGGCTGGAGGCACTGCCCGATCCAGACGCGGATTTCTTCAATCTCGGCGGCGACTCCCTTCTGGCGGTGCACCTTTTGTTGCGGGTGCAGGAGCGGTTCGGCTTCGATCCGGGACTGGGCGTTCTGTTCGAGCATCCGACCATCGCGACGCTCGCCGCAGCTATCGATGCCGATGGTGTGCATGACAGCGGGCTGGAGCCGTTGATCCGGCTGCGCGGCGGTGATGAAGGCAGGCCGCCGCTGTTCATCGTGCATCCGGCGGGCGGACTTTCATGGGGCTATCGCACGCTGGCGCGGTCGCTGGGAGCCGGGCGCACGGTCTACGGGCTGCAATCGCCTTCCATCGATCCGGAGCATCCGCTGCCGGACAGCCTCGACGCGCTGGCCGCCGATTATGCCGAGAGGATCGCGGAGCTTTATCCGCAGGGGCCGTATCATCTGGCCGGATGGTCGGTCGGCGGCATCATCGCCCATGCCATGGCCGTGCATCTGCGAGCGCGCGGAAAAAAGGTCGGCGTGGTGGCGATGCTCGATTCCTATCCGGCCGAATGCTGGCGGGCCGAGCCGGAGCCGAACGAGGCGGCGGCGCTGCGCGCGTTGCTGGCGATTGCCGGATATGATCCGAACGCCCATCCCGAACTGACGACGCGCGCGGCCATCATCGCCTTCCTGCGCGAAGGCGACAGCCCGCTCGGCAATTTGCCGGGAACGGCGCTTGACGGCGTGGTGCGGGTGGTGCTCGACACCAACCGGCTGGTACGCACCCATTATCATGGCCGCTACGAAGGCACGGTGATGCATGTGCGCGCCGGGCTCGATCACACGGACAGGCCAGACCTCAGGCCGGAGCTGTGGCTGGCGCATGCAGCGGCGCTCGATTGCGTCGAGGTGCCGTTCCTGCATCCGCAACTGACCGCGCCGGCGGCTTCCGCGCTGATCGCGCCGGAGCTGGACCGCCGGCTTGCCGAACACGACTGAAGGAGTTTTTGCCATGCGCCCGACCGGACTTGAGGGAAAGACCGCGCTGGTGACGGGTGCCGGCGGCGGCATCGGCGTCGAGGTGGTGCGGCTTCTGGTGGAGGAGGGCGCAAGGGTGCTGGCGACCGACTTCGATGCGGCGGCGCTTGAGGCGTTGGCTGATCTGCCTGAAGACAAGGTGCGGCGCGCGGCGCTCGATGTGCGCGATTCTTCCGCCGTGGAAGCGCTGGTGGCGGCGCATGAGGCCGATGCCGGGCCGATCGATCTGGGCGTCAGCGTGGCCGGCATCCTCGCCACCGATCTCGTTACAGAAACCTCGGACGAGACATGGCGCAATGTCTTTGCCGTCAACAGCGACGGCGTGTTCCATGTGATGCGGGCCTTGTCCCGGCGCATGACGGAGAGGCGGCGTGGTGCGCTGGTGACGGTCAGTTCCAATGCCGCCGGCATCCCGCGTCACGCCATGGCCGCCTATGCGGCCTCCAAGGCGGCGGCCACCATGTTCACCCGCTGCCTCGGGCTGGAACTGGCGCCGTTCGGCATACGCTGCAACATCGTGGCGCCCGGCTCGACGCTGACGACGATGCAGACCGGCATGTGGGCCGATGAAAGCGGTGCGCAAAAGGTCATCGCAGGGTCTCTTGAAACCTTCAAGAGCGGCATTCCGCTGGGCAAGCTGGCGACACCCGTGGATGTGGCCGAAGCGGTGGTGTTCCTGCTCTCCGAGCGCGCCGGACATATCACCATGAGCGATCTTTATGTGGACGGTGGCGCAACGCTGAGGGGCTGACTGTAATATAACTTGAGAAAAAATATCATGTTATGTAGAACGATCCCGTATCATGAAATGATCGCTTTTTGAGGCGGTCTCAACTGACAGGAAGGCATTTCCATGCACGGCACTTCATCCTTCGTTTCCCGAAACCGGTCCGCTGCGGGGTTGCGCTTCATCATTGCCGCCGGCGCGCTGGCTCTCAGCCTTGGCACGGCGCTGGCGCAGGTCGCCTTCGATGCGCCGGATTCCGATTATCAGGGCCGCGTGCGCGCTTCGGCCGTCGAGCAGGGCAAACCGATCTATTCGGGCTCGGAGATCAAGGTTTCGGGCCAGGACTTCAAGCCCGGCCAGTCGGTGACCTTCCTGCGCGGGGCGCAGGTTCTGGGTGAAGGCCCGCTCACCGCCGATCAGGAAGGCAAGTTCGAGGCGACCTTCAAGCTGCCCGAGGACGCTGCCGTCGGTACCCATCCGCTGGTGCTGACCACTGCCGCGCCCTACCACGCCGAGATCGTGGAACTGAAGGTTTCGCCGCAGGTGCCGCTGTCGGGTGCAGACAAGTTCGAGGTCAAGGATAACAAGCTCGTGCCCGGCCTCTATCAGAGCGCATACAGTGCCAAGAGTGACGCCGTGTTCGTGACCTCCGCCGTCGGCCGCCCGCCGGTCAAGGCGTCTGCTCTGGTCAAGGTAAACCCGGAGACGCTTGAGATCGTGGCGCAGGTCTCGCCCGGCGAAGCCCCGGCGCGCGAGGACGGCAAGGAAGGCGGCCTTTATGCCGTCTATGGCGTTGCCGTGGATGACGCCAACGACACTGTTTGGGTGACCAACACCCGCCAGAACACGGTTGCCGTCTACAAGCAGTCCGATCTTTCGCTGGTCAAGCAGTTCGAGCCGGGCGCTGCTGCGCATGCCCGCGACGTGGTCGTGGACGAGAAGGGCGGCAAGGCCTATGCAACCGCCTCCGGTTCGCCGACCGTGGTGGTGTTCGACACCAAGACCCTTGAGCCTGCCGGCGCGATCGAGATCAAGAGCGGCAAGCGCGGCCAGAACTTCTCGGTCGGCAGCCTCAAGTTCGACGCCGATTCCGGCAAGCTGTTCACCGTCAGCATGTCCACCGACGAGGTGGCGATCATCGACTCCGCCAGCGGCGAGGTGGAAAAGGTGATCCCGATCAAGGGTTCGCGTGGCGCCATCGGCGTTGCCTATGACGGCGAGACGAAGCGTGTTTTCGTGGCTTCGCAGGGCAGCGACAATCTGCTGATCGTGGATGCCGACAGCGGCGAGACGCTGCACAATGTGCTGGTGGGCGCCGGTGCGCTCAACGTCGCCTTCGATCCGGTGTCAAAGCACGCTTACGTCAGCAATCGCGGCGCCGGCACGGTTACGGTCGTCGATACGGACGGCAACATCGTCGCCAACCTCGAAAATGCGCCGTTCGCCAACCACGTCGCAGTCGACGACAAGGGTGACATTTTCGCCGTCAACAAGGCGCAGGGTGAAGACAATCCGGCAAACGACCGGATCAGCAAGATCACTCCCAAGAAGTGATCGCGGGACGCCGGTCGGGCCATCGCGCCCGGCTGGCCGTCTGAACGCAGGCTGCATGGCGGCTCTGTTGCGGCTACACTGGCAGTGCAATGATGTGGCGCACAGGAGAGCCGATGATGGAAGATCGCCATGACGTGATCAGGATTGGCGCCGGCGGCATCACCGCCGGCGTCATTTCTTTTGGGGCCTCGCTGACGGAACTGATTGTGCCCGGACGCGACGGTCCGGTGAATGTCGTGCTCGGCTTCGACAACCTCAGCGCCTACCGGACGCATGGCGCATTCTTCGGCGCCGTTGTCGGGCGCTGCGCCAACCGTATCGCCGGGGGCAGGGCGCATATCGGGGGCAGGGATCACCAGCTCGATCTCAACGAACATGGCCGCACCCATCTGCATGGCGGGGCGGAGGGCTTTGGCGTCCGCGACTGGACCGTGGAGCGGCACTCCGCCGATTGCGTGCTTCTTTCGCTCGTGTCGCCTGATGGCGATCAGGGTCAGGGCTATCCCGGCGAGGTGCATGCAAGCTGCTTCTACCGGGTGGAGCCCGGCCGGCTGGTGATCGAGTTGGAAGCGCGCACGGACCGCGAAACGCTGGTCAACCTCGCGGCCCATGCCTACTTCAACCTCGACGGCGGCGGCAGTGCGCTGGACCACAGGCTGCGCATAGCGGCGGATGCCTACACGCCGGTGGATGCCGACAACATTCCGACCGGCGAAATCCGTGCGGTGGCCGGCAGCCGATTCGATTTTCGCAGACTGCGGCCGGTCTGTCGTGAAGGCGAGCCTTATGAGGGCTACGATCATAATTTCGTGCTGGCGCGGCAGGCGCGCGAGGCGCCGGCCTTCGCCGCCCGGCTGGAAGCGGTGCGTTCCGGCATTGCGATGGACGTGCTGACCACCGAGCCCGGCCTGCAATTCTATGACGGCGGCAACCTGCCGGTGCGCGAAAGGCTGCATGGGGGAGTGCAAGGCGTGCGCCATGGCGGGCTGTGCCTTGAGCCGCAGCGCTTTCCCGATGCCGTCAATCATCCGGGTTTCGCCGATGCCGTGCTGAGACCCGGCGAAACCTATCGCCAGATCACCGAATACCGGTTCGGATTGCTCTGAACGGTTAAAGCGTGTCGCGATCTTCCAGATTCGCTCCTCACGCTTTAAATTCTTGTTTTTGCGCATGTCGTTATCCCGAAACCGGTTCCCACTTTCGGGCGACATGCGTTGTTATTTCACATTCCCTGCTGCCATCCACATTCTGTCGCCGCGAAGCCGCGGCGAATGGGTGCTATTATACAAATAATGAACATTCGACTTGATTGAAAGACACATGTTCATTACTGATGGTTCAACTACGGAGGATTCACGAAATGGGCATCAACATCTCCCCGACCGGTCTGGCGCGGGATCTTCAGGAGCGCGCAGCTTCGGGCAAGCCTATACGCATCGGCCTCATCGGCTCCGGCGAGATGGGCACTGATATCGTCACCCGCGTGGCGCATATGGCCGGCGTGGAGATCGGTGCGATCTCCGAGCTCAACATGCCCAACGCCCACAAGGCGGTCGATATCGCCTATCGGGAAAAGGGGCATTCCCGCGAGGTCGGCACGGCTTCCGACATGACGGCCGCCATGGAAGCCGGCAAGATCGCGGTGACGGATGATGCCGATCTGGTGCTTGGCAACGATCTGATCGATGTGGTCATCGATGCCACCGGCGTTCCGGCCGTGGGGGCCGAGATCGGCCTGCGCGCCATGGAGCACGGCAAGCATCTGGTGATGATGAACGTCGAGGCCGACGTCACCATCGGCGCTTACCTGAAGAGCGAAGCCGATCGCCTCGGCGTCACCTATTCGCTGGGAGCGGGCGACGAGCCGTCTTCCTGCATGGAGCTGATCGAATTCGTTTCGGCCATGGGCCACCCGATCGTCGCCGCCGGCAAGGGCAAGAACAATCCGCTCAACATCGATGCGACGCCGCCCGCCTATGAGGAGGAAGCGCATCGCCGCAACATGAATGTGCGCATGCTGGTCGAGTTCGTCGACGGCTCCAAGACCATGGTCGAGATGGCGGCGATCGCCAACGCCACCGGTCTGGTGCCCGACAAGCCCGGCATGCACGGTCCCGCCGCCACGCTGGACCAGCTTTCCAGCGTGCTGGTCCCGGAAAAGGATGGCGGTGTGCTCTCGAAGGTCGGCGTGGTGGATTATTCCATCGGCAAGGGCGTTGCGCCGGGCGTGTTCGTCGTCGCCGACATGTCGCATCCGCGCATTTCGGAGCGCATGGAAGACCTGAAGATGGGCAAGGGCCCGTATTTCACCTTCCATCGCCCCTATCACCTGACCTCGCTCGAAGTGCCGCTGACCTGCGCCCGCGTCGTGCTTTACGGCAAGGCCGACATGGTGCCGCTGGCCAAGCCGGTCGCCGAGGTCTGCGCCGTCGCCAAGAAGGACATGCAGCCGGGCGACAAGCTCGATGCCATCGGCGAATATTGCTACCGCGCCTGGATCATGACGGCGCCGGAAGCGCGCGCCGCCAAAGCCATTCCCTGCGGCCTGCTGCAAGGCGGCTCGGTGACCGCGCCGATCAAAAAGGGTGAACTGATCACCTATGCCAACGCCGCGCCGGCACCGGGATCGAAGATCGCCGAACTGCGCGCCCGGCAGGACAAGCTCGTTTACGGTTAAGGAGCCTGAATATGGCCACAGCGAACAAGGCGGCGGGGCAGACGAACCTGCCCTTCGCCTACACCCGGTACAGCCACGAACAGCTCAGGGACGTGCTGCGCAAGATGTATCTGATCCGCCGCTTTGAAGAGGGCGCGGAAGACAGCTACATGCGCGGCCTGATCCACGGCACCATGCACCTGTCCATCGGGCAGGAGGCGAGCGCCATGGGCATCTGCATGCCGCTGACCGACGACGACCAGATCACCTCCACGCACCGCGGCCACGGCCACTCCATCGCCAAGGGCGCGGACGTGAAGAAGATGTTCGCGGAGTTCTTCGGCAAGACGACCGGCTACTGCAAGGGCCGTGGCGGCTCCATGCACATCGCCGACGTCAGCAAGGGCAATCTGGGTGCGAATGGCATCGTGGCGGGTGGCATCCCGATCGCCGTGGGTGCGGCGCTGTCGGCCAAGCGTCTCGGCAACGGCAAGGTGGTCGTCTCCTTCTTCGGCGACGGCGCCAACAATGAGGGCGCGTTCCACGAGTCACTCAACATGGCTTCGATCTGGAAGCTGCCGGTGATCTTCGTGTGCGAGAACAACGGCTACGGCATGTCGACCTCCACGGCGCGCTCGACCGCCGTGGCGAACATCGCCGACCGCGCCGCCGCTTATTCGATGCCGGGCGTGATCGTCGACGGCAACAACTTCTCGGAAGTGGCGGAAGCCTCCCACGCGGCGATCGAGCGGGCGCGGGCCGGCGAAGGGCCGACGCTGATCGAATCCAAGACCTACCGCTATCGCGGCCATTCCAAGAGCGACCGCAACCGCTACCGCACCAAGGAAGAGATCGAGGACTGGATGACCAACCGCGATCCGATCACCCTGTTCGAGAGTGAGCTGAAGGAATTCGGCGTGATCGATGACAAGGGCATCGAGGCGATCCGCGAGGATGTGGCGCGCGAGATCGCCGAAGGCATCGAGTTCGCCAAGGAAGGCCCCATGCCCGAAATCTCCGACCTTGCCCGGTTTGTCTATACGGAAGAGGTGGCGTGATGGATGCGGCTGTGCGCGAACTGAGCTACTCGCAGGCCATTCAGGAAGCCATGGCCATCGCCATGGAGGCCGACGAGCGCGTCATTCTCATGGGCGAGGACATCGGCGTCTATGGCGGCGCGTTTCAGGTGACCGGCGATCTGGTCGAGCGCTTCGGCGCCGACCGGGTGATGGACACGCCGATCTCCGAACTCGGCGGCGCGGGCGTCGCCGTGGGTGCTGCCGTGACCGGCCTGCGCCCGATCTTCGAGTTCCAGTTCTCCGATTTCGCCACGCTCGGCATGGAGCAGATCGTCAACCAGGCCGCCAAGATGCGCTTCATGCTGGGCGGCGAGGTCTCGGTTCCGGTCGTCATGCGCTTTCCTGCGGGTTCGGGCACGGGGGCCGCGGCCCAGCACAGCCAGAGCCTCGAGGCATGGCTCGCGCATGTGCCGGGCCTCAAGGTGATCCAGCCGGCGACCCCGCATGACGTGAAGGGCATGCTGCTGGCGGCCGTGGCCGACCCCGACCCGGTGATGATCTTCGAGCACAAGTTGCTCTACAAGATGAAGGGCCCGGTGCCGGAGGGCCATTACACGGTGCCGATCGGCAAGGCCGAAGTGCGCCGCGAGGGCACCGACCTGACCATCGTCGCCACCTCGATCATGGTGCACAAGGCGCTGGAAGCGGCGGAAACGCTGGCCGGCGAGGGCATCGACATCGAGGTCATCGACCTCAGGACCATCCGCCCCATCGACCGCGAGACGGTGATCGAGAGCGTCAAGAAGACCTCGCGCCTGCTGTGCGTCTACGAGGCTGTCAAGACGCTCGGCATCGGTGCCGAGATCAGCGCCATGATCGCCGAGAGCGAGGCGTTCGATTATCTCGACGCGCCGATCGTGCGGCTTGGCGGGGCCGAGACGCCGATCCCCTACAATCCCGAGCTGGAAAAGGCCGCAGTGCCGCAGGTGCCGGGCATCATCGCCGCTGCCCGCGATCTCGCGAAGGGAGTGCGCTGAGACATGGCCGTCGAAGTCATCCTCCCCAAGGTCGACATGGACATGGCGACCGGCCAGATCTCGCGCTGGTTCTTCAAAGAAGGCGACGCTGTCAAACAGGGCGACGTGCTGTTCGAGATCGAGACCGACAAGGCCTCGATGGAGATCGACGCGCCGGCCAGCGGCATTCTGCGCAACATCACCGGCAAGGAAGGCGTGGACATTCCCGTTGGCCATGCGGTGGCGTGGATCTATGCCGAGGGCGAGGATGCGGGTGCTGCCGCTGCCCCGGCTGCCGAAGTCAAAGCTGAGAAGCCTGAATCTTCATCTGGTGAATCGTCCTCCCAGGACAAGCCCGCGCAGGCTGCGCCCGCCGTACGGGATGTGCCCGTGCAGGCGGGTGCGGTCCGCGCCACGCCGCTGGCGCGGCGTCTGGCCCGCGAGGCCGGTCTCGACCTGTCAGGGATGTCCGGCTCCGGTCCTCAGGGTCGCGTGGTGAAGGCCGACGTGGAAGCCGCGATTGCCGGGGGCGGAGCGAAGGCTGCTGCCGTTGCACCTGCGATTGAAGCGGCAGCACCTGCCGCTGCTGCTCCCGCCGTCAAGCCGATGTCGGACGACGCAGTGCTGAAACTGTTCGAGGAAGGCTTCTACGAGCTGATCCCGCACGACAATATGCGCAAGACCATCGCCAGGCGGCTGGTCGAGGCGAAGTCGACCGTGCCGCATTTCTACCTGACGGTGGATTGCGAGCTGGATGCGCTGCTTGGCCTGCGCAAGCAGCTCAACGATGCCGCCCCGGTCAGAAAGACTGAGAAGGGCGAGGAGCCGGCCTACAAGCTCTCCGTCAACGACCTGATCATCAAGGCGCTGGCGCTGGCGCTCAGGCAAGTGCCCGACGCCAACGTGTCGTGGACCGAGGGCGCAATGGTGAAGCACCGTCACGCCGATGTCGGCGTTGCGGTCTCCATCCCCGGCGGGCTGATCACGCCGATCGTGCGCAAGGCCGAGGAAAAGAGCCTGTCGTCGATCTCCAACGAGATGAAGGATCTGGCGGCGCGTGCCCGGACCCGCAAGCTGAAGCCGGAAGAGTATCAGGGCGGCACCACGGCGGTGTCGAACCTTGGCATGTTCGGCATCAGGGACTTCGCCGCCGTCATCAACCCGCCGCATGCGACGATCCTTGCCATTGGCGCGGGCGAGCAGCGGGCGGTGGTGAAGGGTGGCGAGGTGAAGGTCGCGACGGTGATGTCGGTGACGCTGTCGACCGACCACCGGGCGGTGGACGGAGCGCTGGGGGCCGAACTCATCGGCGCCTTCAAACGCCTTGTCGAAAACCCGATGGGTCTGGTGGTCTGAGCCGGCATTGGTGTTTCCCGGCAAAGGACCTATATTCGGCCTGATAATTTTCTGCCCCCGGTCAACACCGGGGGCAGAAAATGCTGTTCCAGAAGGTTGATCGGGCAGGGAACCGGAAAGCTGTTTGCGTTCCGGTACGGTGCCCCGGCAGCAGGGAAAATTCAACATGCCTCCGTTTGGTCCCTCCGACGTCCGCAACATCGTCTCCAAGGTGATGAGCGCCTCGCCGGCCGACATCAAGCTGGTGGCGCAGCGCCTGCATGACCATGCCTTCGAGGAACGGCTTTCAGGCGAGGACACGGCACGGCTGGTGCAGGAGCTGGGCTATGAAAGCCTCGATGCCTTCTGCACCGATCTGCAACTTCCCGCCCATATTGCCGAGCGCTGGGCGCGCTTCGGCATTTCCGTGGAAATGCGGCAGGTGCTGACCCTGCTCGTCACCCACCGCCGCCGCATGAACGACGCGGTGCGCGAATTCGAGGACGTAACCAATGCAGGCCTTGACGATTTTCTGCGCGAGCGCGGGCTGATCTGAACCGGACGCTCAGCCGGACGCGGTCAGCGCCTGCGCGGTGTCGCTGTCGGTGATCAGCACGTTCGTCTCGAAGGCGTTGAGGGCGGCGAGGATGGCGGCGATCTTGTGGTGGCCGCCGGCGGCCAGAACCACGTTGGGTATGGCGCTGACCACATCAAGGCTGATCGCCATCACCCGGTCGTTGACCTCGTGATCAACAAGTTTTCCCTGCGCGTCGATGAAATAGGACAAGACATTGGCAGTTGCCCCCTTTGCCCGCAGTGAGGGGATGAGCGCAGACGGCACCAGCCCGTGCCGGAAGATGGTGGCGTCGCGCGAAATCTCGCCGACTGTCAGAAGCGCGATGTCGGCATTGGCGGCGCGGGTGCGGACGTCCAGCAGTTCGGGCTGCGCCCACAGAAGATCGCGCAGCGCCGGATCGTGCAGCATGACGGGCGCGGTGATCTGGTAGCTGTCGACGCCGAAAATATCGGCGACCTTGGCCGCCACGATGGACGGGTTGATCCATTGCGAATGGGGCAGGGCCCCGACGAGGCCGATGACCGACGCCTTCTGCAACTGCCGGCGGCCGAGATAGGCGAGGCTGGCGTGCAGCGTGGCGCCCCCGCCGATGGCGAGCGTCATGCCGTCCTGCATCTGTTCGCCGAGATAGAGCGCGACCGCATGGCCGATGGCCTTCTCCAGATGGGCGGCATCTTCCGGCGTCGGCACCACGACGGCCGCATCGAGGCCGAAGCGCTTTTCCAGCGCGCGCTCCAGCGCCACCTGTCCGGCGGTTTCGGCATTGATGGTGGTGACGACGACGCCCTCGGCGGTGCAGGCGGCCAGCGTGCGCATGACCTTGACGCGGCTGACATTCAGTTTTTCCGCGATCTGCTCCTGCGTCAGACCCTCGACATAGTAGAGCCATGCGGTCTTGACGTTGATGTCGGCGGAGACGAGCGGCGCTTCGCGCACCGGGGCGGCCTGCTTCATGTTCGTCGATCGCTGCATCTGTTTCTCCCAATTCGCACCTGAAGTGCTGCGCAATCCTTCAGATTCGCTCCCCGCACTTCAAGCTCCTGCTTTCACGCCTGTCGTTGCCCCGAAACCGGTTCCCACTTTCGGGCGACATGCTTTAACATCGTGGATAAGCACTGTGTCGGCAAGGACACAGTTCATGTGTTCATTTGTGTTTGACAAGGAACAAATGAACATTGCATATGAACAACGGGCGTGCTGTCATCTATGGGTCATATACGCCGTGCAGGGAGGAGCAGGCTTGGTCGGCAAAGAAGCCGCAAGCCATGCACAGAAGACGATCAGGAGGTCTCATGAACACGCGTTTCGTCTCACTACTCGCGAGCAAGGTGGCGATTGCCGCAATGCTCTTTTCGGGCGCCGCCAGCGCCGACACGCTGACACTTTACACGTCGCAGCCGGAAGCTGACGCGACAAAGACCGTCGAGGCCTTCAAGAAGGCCAATCCGGGCACCGAGGTCAGCATCTACCGCTCCGGCACCAGCGACATTCTGGCCAAGCTCGCGGCCGAATTCGCCGCCGGCAGCCCGCAGCCCGACGTGCTGCTCATCGCCGATGCGGTGAGCATGGAACTGCTCAAGGGCGAAGACCGCCTGCTGGCCTACCCGGAAGCCAAGATTGACGGCATCGAGCCGGATGCCGTGGATGCCGACAAGACCTATTTCGGCTCCAAGCTGATCACCACCGGCATCGCCTACAACACCGCCGCCGCCCAGAAGCCCGAGCACTGGGCCGATCTCGCCAAGCCCGAGTACAAGGACGGGCTGGTGATGCCGAGCCCGCTCTATTCGGGCGCCGCCGCCTATCTGCTCTCGGGCTTCGTGGCCGACAGCAACTATGGCTGGGACTTCTTCCAGAAGCTGAAGGACAACAACACCATTTCCGTGCGCGGCAACGGCGCGGTGCTGAAGTCGGTGGCCAGTGGCGAGAAGCCCTACGGCATCCTCGTCGACTTCATGGCCATGAACGCCAAGGCCAAGGGCTCGCCGATCGAGTTCGTGTTCCCGTCCGAGGGCGTGCCGGCCGTGACCGAACCGGTCGCCATCATGAGGACGGCGAAGAATGTCGAGGGCGCCAGGGCGTTCGTCGACTTCATCCTGTCCGATGAAGGCCAGAAGCTGGCGCTCGACATGGGCTACCTGCCTGCCAAGGCATCCGTCGGCCGGCCCGAATGGCTGCCGGAGGGCGTCGAGTTCAAGGTGATGTCGTTCGACCTGCCCACCATCCTCAAGAACACCGAAGCCGACAAGGCGAAGTTCTCCGAACTGTTCGGGGGCTGACATCAGGGCGATGGGGCCGGCGGCGAGGAAATTCCTGCCGGTCCCCGTCCGATCGCGGTGGCCATCCGCCATTCGCCATCTATCGGGCGCTTAAAGCGCGTCGCGTTCAAATGAAATCAGGCAACGTGCTTTAAGTCCTTATCCTTACGCATGTCGTTCCCCTGAAATCGGTTCCTGTTTGGGGTGACATGCTTCAGGGCTTACCGGGAAATCAACAATGTCCGCACCTGTAAAAGAAAGCCGGGGCCAGGAGATGGCCCTGACGGTGGTGGTTGCCATCGTCATCGTGTTGCTTTCGCTGCTGCCGATGCTGCGCCTCGTCAAGGAGATCGTGGCGCCGGGCGGCACGCTTTCCGACACGGCAATCCGCATGGGGCTTGCCAATCCCGCCACATGGACCGCCACGGTCAACACGCTGGTGGTCGGCTTCGGCGGCACCGCGCTTGCCGTGGTACTGGGCACCTTCATGGCGCTGCTGGTGACGCTGAGCGACATACGCGGCCGCTCCATGCTGGTGCTGTGCTACGTGATGCCGCTGATGATCGCGCCGCAGGTGACGGCGTTGGCCTGGCTGCAACTGTTCGGGCCGGCAAGCCCGTTCCTCAAGATGATCGGCATGGCGCCGCCTATCGGAACCCGCAACCCGCTCTATTCGACCGAAGGGATCATCCTGCTGCTCGGCGTGCAATACGGGCCGCTGGTGTTCCTGCTGGTGCGCGCGGGCCTGCGCAAGCTGCCGCGCGAGCTGATCGAGGCGGCGCGCTCGGGCGGGGCGGGCTGGTTCACGGTGCTGCGCACCATCGTCCTGCCTTTGATGACCCCCTCCATCGTGGCGGCCGCCGCACTCGCCTTCGTGTCCTGCGTGGGCAATTTCGGCATCCCCGCCTTCCTCGGCATTCCGGCGAACTATCTGGTGCTGCCGACGCTGATCTACCAGAAGCTGGCCGGCGGCGGCCCCTCGGTGCTGGGCGAAGCGGCCTTCCTTTCGGTGCTGATCGGCGTCATCGCCATGGCCGGCATCGTCGGGCAGGAGCTGATGAGCCGGCGCCGCGACTACCGCATCTCGTCCACCTCGCTGCCGGCCGATCCCTATCCTCTCGGCCGCTGGCGGCTGCCGGTGGAAATCTGCATGTGGCTCCTGATCCTGCTCATTCTCGTGATGCCGATGTTCGGCCTGCTGCTCACTTCGCTGGTCCCGGGCTACGGCATTCCACTGAGCTGGGCGACGGCCACGCTCGACAACTACCGTTTCGTCCTGTTCGAGCATGCGGCGGCCAACCGCTCCTTCTTCAACTCCTTCGCCCTGTCCATCGCGGCGGCGGCGTTCGCCGTTCTGGTCGCGGTGCCGGTGGGCTACATGGTCGCCTGGGGCAGGCAGAAGTGGATCCGCTACGTGAACCTCGCCATCGAGCTGCCCTATGCGCTGCCCGGCGTGGTGCTGGCGATCGCGGCGCTTCTGATGTTCCTGCGGCCGATCCCCTTCACCGGCATCCAGCTCTACAACACGGTCTGGATCATCCTCTACGCCTATCTCGCACGCTTCCTCGTGCTGGCGCTGAGGCCGACGGTGAGCGGCTATCACCAGATCGACCGGGCGCTGGAAGAGGCCGCGCAGGTGGCGGGCGCAGGGCTGTTCACGCGGCTGCGCACCATCGTCTTCCCGCTGGTCGCGCCGGCGGCCCTTGCCGGCGGCCTGCTCATCTTCATGACCGCGCTCAGCGAACTGACGGTCTCGGCGCTCTTGTGGTCTTCCGGTTCGGAGACCATCGGCGTGGTGATGTTCTCCTTCGAGCAGGGCGGCGATTCCAGCTATGCGGCGGCGATGTCGGCCATCACGGTCGCCGTCACCTTCGTGCTGATGCTCGCCACCAACCTGCTCGCCCCCTACCTTCCCAACGGAGTTCTGCCATGGCGGGATTGACGCTCTCCAACGTAACCAAGACCTTCGGCGATTTCGACGCCGTCAAGGACGTCTCCATCGACGTGCGCGACGGCGAGTTCCTCGCCGTGCTCGGCCCCTCGGGCTGCGGCAAGACCACGCTGCTCAGGCTGGTGGCCGGCTTCGAGCAGGTGAGCGGCGGCGACATCCGCATTGGCGGCAGGACGGTTTCCGATGCCGGCGGCAGCGTTCCGCCGGAGAAGCGGCGCGTCGGCATCGTGTTCCAGAACTACGCGCTGTGGCCGCACATGACGGTGGCCGAGAATGTCGGCTATTCGCTGAAGGTCGCCAGGGTGGACAAGGCCGAAGCGAAGCGCAAGGTGGACGAGGCGCTGGCGCTGGTCGACCTGACCGGCCTTGCCGACCGCCGCCCGGCCAATCTCTCGGGCGGGCAGCGGCAGCGCGTGGCGCTGGCGCGCTGCCTGGTGGCCGCTCCCTCGCTGGTGCTGTTCGACGAGCCGCTGGCCAATCTGGACGTGCATTTGCGCGCCTCGATGGAGGATGAGTTCGCCGCCTTCCACAAGCGCACCGGCACCACCATCGTCTACATCACCCATGACCAGTCGGAGGCCATGGCGCTCGCCGACCGCATCGCGGTGATGGACCATGGCCGGCTGGCGCAGCTCGCCACGCCGCGCGAACTCTACACCGAGCCGGCGAGCGAAATGGTCGCCTCCTTCATCGCGCAGGGTATCGTGCTGCCCGCAAAAGTGCTTTCGGCCGAAGAGGGCGGAAAGGCGCGCGTGGAGGTGCTGGGGCAGGAGGCGACGGTGCGCTGCCGCGCCGGCGACGGACCGCGCGCGGCAGCCAGCATCTGCGTGCGCACACCCGATCTCGAAATCGCAGGCGAGGGCGAGCCCGGCATCGACGGCACGGTGGTCCGCGCGGTCTACAAGGGCGGCGCGCTGCGCATCGACTTCGCGCCCGCCGCCGATCCGGACCGGCTGATCAGTTTTGAATATCCCGGCCATGAAGGGTTCGAGGAAGGCGCGCGGCTGCGGCTGCGCATCGTTTCGGGCTGGCTGATTCCGGGGAACGGGACGGAGAATAGGCAACACGCATGACACTGGAAGTTGAACTCGCAGGCGGCTTCGGCGAGAAGGGCCGCACCAGCGTCGTGGTGGGACGCGAGGGACAGCGCGTGATGCTGGATGCCGGCATCAAGGTGGGCGCCACCGGCCGCGACTACTATCCGCGCCCGCTGACGCCGGTGGACCGGCTCGACGCCGTGCTGATCTCGCATGCGCATGAGGATCATGTCGGGGCGCTGAACTGGCTTTTGTCGGAAGGCTTTCGCGGGCGCATCCTGATGACCGCCGAAACGCGCGACGAGGCGCCGGCGACGCTGGCTGCCTATGGCGAGACAGCGCTTGTCGAGGCTTATCCGTTTCCCGCAGACAGAATCGAGCTGTTCAGGCCGGGCGACATGCTGGACGTCGCCGGCTTCCGCATCGCCACCGGCCGCTCCGGCCACGTGGTGGGCGGCGTGTGGTTCGCGCTGGAGGATGAGGCAAACCGCGTCGTCTACTGCGCCGACGTGGTGCCGGACAGCGCCGTATTCGTCATGGACCGGATGCCCGAATGCGATCTGCTGCTGCTCGACGCTTCCTATGGCGCGGACCCGGTTTCGGGTGGCGAGCGCGCCGAGCGGATCGCCGCATGGATCGCGGAACGCGCCGGCGGCTGCCTTCTGCCGACGCCGCTTTCGGGACGCTCGCTGGAACTGGTGGCGGCGATGCCCGGCCGCTTCGCCATCCATGCCTCGATGCGCGCGCATCTGCTGGCCCAGATCGAGGCGGTCGAGGCGCTGAAGTCCGGAATGCCCGAACTGCTGCGCGCCCGCATTGATGCCGCGCTCGACTGGAACGACGGCGAGGCGCTGCCGGACTGCCCGCTGCTGGCCGATGACGGCATGGGCAGGGCAGGGCCATCTTCGCGCCTCATTCCGCTGGCTGATGCGCAGGGGTTTCCGATCCTGCTCTCCGGCCATCTGCCGGCCGGCACGCCGGGCTTTGAGCTGCACGCGAAGGGACGCGCCGACTGGATCAGGATGCCGACGCATCCGACGCTCGCCGGCAATGTCGAAATCTGGGAACACGCAGGCCGCCCCCCGGTGCTCGGCCATTCCTGCGGGCCCGACGAGATCGCCCGGCTGGGCGAACATATTCCGGCGCTGCAAAGCGGCCGGCGCACCGGCGACAGGCTGGTGGTGGGACAAGAGGTACTTTGATGAGAATTCTGGTTTCCAACGACGACGGCATCGATGCACCCGGCATCGCCCGCCTGACAGAAGCCGCGCGCCGCGTGAGCGAGGATGTGTGGGTGGTGGCGCCGGACCGCAAGCACACGGCGGCGGGGCCTTCGCTGACCATCGCCCAGCCGATGACCATGGAAAAGCGCGGCGACAGGCGCTTTGCCTGCTCCGGCCGCCCGGCCGATTGCGTGGTCGCCGCCTTCGCCTGGCTGTTCGAGAACGACCGCAAGCCCGATCTCGTCCTGTCCGGCATCAATGACGGGCGCAACGTGGCGGAAGACCTCGCCTATTCGGGCACGCTCGGCATCGCGCGCGAGGCGACCTTCTGGGGCGTTCCCGCCATCGGCTTCTCGCAGGTCAAGAATCCCGAAATCACGGACGAGGGCGAATTGTGGCTCTCGGCCTTCATAGGCAAGCTGTGGGACAAGCGCGCGCAATGGGCGGCGCAGGGCCACTGGCTGAGCGTCAACCTGCCGACGCGCCTGCCGGCCGAGGTACGCCAGCCGGTGATCGGCCGCGACAAGATCGCCTCGAAGGCGGAAGTCGTGGAAACGGACGGCGACCGCACCGTGATCATCGTGCCGCGCGGGCGCCCGCATACCTCGATCGAGGGCGACGAGAACAGCATGATCGATGCTGGCTTCGTCACCGTCAACCGGCTCAACTGGTTCGGCGGGACGCGGCTGGAAGACGAGCTTGTGGCGGGGCTCTGAGCCCCGCCAGAGAAACCGCCGTCATTCCACCGAGGGTTTCGGGAAAAGCCGATATTCGCTTGCAGTGGGGGTGAGACCGCGCGACCTGCCGGAAAAAGCGACAGGCCCGTTCCATGCGAACCTTACGGCGATGGACATTGTCGTGTCGCAGGTTGCGTGGAGGCCGTCTAAGAAAGCCTTGCTGAAGTGAACCGGGTTGTCTGGCCCCACATAGTCATCAACCGCCGCAGGCAAAAGCAGCGGTTGCGAACGTTCCGTTCCTGAAAGATGTGCCATGGCAACACACTATCAGCTACGATCCGCTTCAGGAATCGCTCAAGGAGTTTCTGAGCGGGCCTCGGAGTTTTGGCTACAAGGGGTAGCGCATTGCAGGTAAAAAGCGGTGATCCGATGCTGTTTTCTGGTGATCTTGAATCCCTCTTGGCCGGCCTGCCGGCAGAGGAAATCGAGGTGATCCGCGAGGGCATATCGCGACAGCCGGTCCGGGTGGTGGCTCTGACAACCGATGGTTCCGTCGAAGTCGAACTGTCGTTTGCGGGCGAGATCCATTTCTTCTACGTCAGCGCCGCCGACCTCCAGCCGATTGCGTAAGGCAGGTAGAAAATGCTGTCGCATCCTCCTGTGGACCATCAAAACCTTCAGGCGAAGCTTGATTGGCGTTTTCAGATGGCCTGCGTGATACTCGCGACGGCTAGAGCGCCGCGAGCTGCGCAAGGTGGCCGTTCAGATCGACGCCGGGGCCGGTCGCGTTGATGGTCTCGAAATAGTCATGCCATCCCGAAGCGGCGATGCCCGACACCAAGGCGTTCATTGCAGCCGCGTCAGGCGCGCGCCAGATCGCAAAGAACTTTTGCGACGGGGCATGCAGGGTCGAAGCATCCGTTTCACCCAGGGCGATCGCTTCCACGCCGAGGGCCGACAGCGCCACCATGCCGGAGCCGATGGCTTCGAAAAACTGTTGGCGGCCGTTCTGGTCGAGCGCCAGCCATGCGGGTTTCGGGGAATAGAGTTCGGCCAGATAGTACGCCATGGGAGCGGTCCTTTCGTGTGTCAGCCCTTGCGGTTAATGGAGCGCAGGGCGCGCTTGCAGATTCGGGCGGTTGCGGGGGAGGTATTTTCGACCGACCATCGGGCGCACAGCGATCGCACCCAATCGGGCCGGTCCTTGCCGGCATCGTTCAGCCAGTTGCCAACGGAGTCCTGCACATAGGGGGCCGGATCGGCCCGCAGTGGTTCGAGAATCGGCAGCGCCTTTTCAGGAGATTGCCGCAGCGCGCCGAGATGGGCGCACCACACGCCGCGCGGGCGGGTTGCTTCGCTGGCGAAGCGCCGCAGCCGTTCGGACGGTTCGGTCGTCCAGTCGACAAGCAACGCAATGGCGCTGTCGGGATCGGCGGCGATATGTGGGCGAACGGTCATCCATGACCATTCCCGCACTCCGAAATGATGATCGTCGGCAAAGGGCCTGATTGCAGCGAGCCGAGCGGAAAGGGTCATGTTCCCGGCTGCGCCGATCGTGAAGCAGGCCCATCCCCGCACCGTATCGGAGACATGGTGGCGGAGTTCTTTCACCGCGGACAAACCGCGCCGCTCATGGATCAGACGCGCGGCCAATGCCATGCGCCGCGAAATACCCTCGCCTGCCGCCTGTTGCATCGCTGTTATGGCATCTGCCCCGGTCTCGGGGAGGGCGGTGCGCATCAGCGCCGCAAAGTCCACGGCGAGGCATTCGGTCAGCGTGGCGGCCTCGACAGCGCCGGCATTGAGCTGGCCGAGGCGGGCGGGCTCAATATCCGCGACACGTTTTCCCGGCCGGCCAGCACTCACCGGGGATTGCCCGCAGCAACGGCCACGCTGTCCTTCACCGGAATCTCCACGTTGCGCCAGACCTGCCGCAGCAGGCCGCTCAGGGTTTCGCGCCCGTGCTGGTCGAAGCCGGCGAAAAGCGAAGCGATCCATTGGCTATGTTCGTTGAACAGATCGAGCGCACTGGCCTGTCCCATGGCCGTCAGGCGCACCGACACCTTCCGTCGGTCTTCCTTGTCCGCATGCCGGGCAAGAAAGCCGTCGCGCTCCAGTCCGTCGAGAAGGCCGGTAATCGTGGCGCGCGTGACGCCGGCGCGTTCGGCCAGCTCATGCGGGGCCAGTCCTTCAGGCAGGTCGCGCAGCAGGAACAGCAGCACGAATTTTCCTTCTGACAGGCGATGTGGCGCGAGCCGCGCAGCGCAGGCCCGGTCGATGGCCGAGGCCAGCGCCAGAACCTCGAAACAAAGCCGCATGTTGCCTGTGTCCTGCTGTCCACGGCGCTCCGCCTCATCGAGCAAGGCAAGGTGTTTTTGCTCCAGTATTGTCATATGCTGGCGTATAATATGGCGCCTAATGATAAGTCAATATCCTGCAACTCTGAAATCGCCGACAGATCGGTCGCCTCGAAAGATCGGGAGTGGTGGTGTCGTGCATCCTTGTCGCGGGTGACGAGACATCCGCGATGTGATGTGTAACGACAGGAGCGTGGACCGCCAGTCGGGATCCAATTCCGGCCACGGCTGGGCCAGAACCGGAATGACGGGGAGGCTCAGTTCAGGCGGAAGTCCAGTCGTTCCAGTTCCGCGGTCACGCCCGTCCAGTCCGCGCAGGCGCGGGTGGCGCCGCTGAATGTGAGGCGCTCGCCATGGCCGGCGTCGCTGTGGCCGCCGCCGGTGTAGCCGATGGCTTTCATGCCTGCGGCGACGGCGCCCTGAACGCCGAAATGCGAATCCTCGATCACCACGCAGTCGGCCGGATCGGCCCCCATCTTTTCAGCAGCGAACAGGAAGATGTCGGGCGCAGGCTTGCCGTTCTTCACCATCGACGAGGAGAAGATCGCGTCGCCGAAGTGGGGGGCGATGCGGGTGACGTCGAGGCTGTGATGGATGCGCTCCAGCGACGAGGATGAGGCGACACAGCGGTCGATCTTCAATTCTGACAGGAATTCGGGCAGGCCGCTGGTCGGCTGGAGCCGCTCGGTGAACAGCGCCTTCGTTTCGAGCCAGAGGTCGTCGCGGGCATGCTCGGGATATTGGTGGCCGGTCAACTCCCGGATGCGGGCGATGATGTCGGCCTGCTTCATGCCAAAACACTGGCTGATGATGTCGATGCCGACGCCGGGCATGCCGTGGCGTTCGTAGACGCGTTCATAGGCAAGCACGGCGAGCGGTTCGCTGTCGACCAGTACGCCGTCGCAATCGAAGATGATGAGCTGTGATCCGGCCACGATTTTCTCCTGATCAAGGATTCTTGCGATTATGTGAGGGGTTAAAGCATGTCGCCCGAAAGTGGGAACCGGTTTCGGGATAACGACATGCGTAAAAACAGAAATTTAAAGCGCAGGGAGCGAATTTGAAGGATCGCGATACGCTTTAGTGGCCTTGCATGGCAGGCTGGGCCGTGCCCTGAAGGGCAGGGTTCATGTGCTGCATGGCATGGCGCGCGGCCGGATGGTCCGGTGCGATCCAGTT
The DNA here is from genome assembly GCF_059509755.1 of Aquamicrobium sp. YD-1-mutant5. Taxonomy (NCBI): domain Bacteria; kingdom Pseudomonadati; phylum Pseudomonadota; class Alphaproteobacteria; order Hyphomicrobiales; family Phyllobacteriaceae; genus Aquamicrobium; species Aquamicrobium sp. YD-1-mutant5. The sequence goes on along the minus strand of NZ_JCAKKP010000006.1, from coordinate 31,911 downwards.
GGGCTCGCCGCCGAGAAAGCGGTCGAGGAAGGCGACGGCACAGGCCGGCACTTCGGCGACATTCTCGCGATAGGACCACCATGTGCGCAAATCGTCGGCGCAGCTGTCTATGGCCGGAACCGTGCCGAATTCCTGCTCGTGGATCGCGGCCACGGCCGAGACGCAATAGTTGGTGTAGAGAAAGCCTTCCGGCCAGAAACGCACGATCTCCTGCGTGGACGTGGAAACGCCGGCCCCGGCCACAGGGGCATCGAGCCCGGCGACGGCGCGCGCGGGATCATGGCGGATCAGCTCACGCAGGGCCACACCGGCGGCAAACACGATGAAATCGGCGCGATTGATGTCGGCATAGGCCTTCTGCGCTTCCGCGATCTCGATCCAGTCGAGGAAGGCGCGGGTGAGGCGGGCGTCGTCGATTTCGAACTGCACACCGCAGGCGCGGGTCACGGCCTTCGCGCTGGCGCGGAAGATGGCACGGAACCAGCGCAGGCGGCGCAACCTGTGGCGCAGATCCGGCATCGCGGCCAGTTCGTCCTTGAACCGAAGGTCCATCATCCGTCCTCTTTACAGGCTATTTTAGCACAGTCGCAGCACCGCCTGCAGTCGATAAGGAAAAACATACATATTCCTGATGGCGAAAACAAATGTTCTCGATGTGGCAGTGACCTGCGTGGATGCGGCATGGTCGGGAGGGCGGTGTTTATCGCAGGGAGGGTTGCGGACGATCAGTGCGGCTCGCGTTGACTGGCGCTGCCGTGCCGGTTCTCCCGCCATGAAGGCTTTGTGTGGGCTACCGTAATGCTGCCGGCAGAAATCAGGGGAACCGGCCTTAAAGCGTGTCGCGATCTTTCAGATTCGCTCCCTGCGTTTTAAGTTATTGTTTTTACGCATGTCGTTTCCCCGAAACCGGCTCCCCCTTTCGGTCGACATGCCTTAGCGCAGGTGGAAGATGAGCATCGCGAAGATTGGCGTCAGCTCGGCTGCCGGATCGGCGGCGCGGCAGGCTGGCATGATGCGGTCGAGACGGGCCTCCACCGCCAGCGCGGCAATGTCGAGCAGGTCGGAACCGCTTTCGGCATCGGTGCCTGAACTGGCCAGAGCCACGGCCAGCGCCATCGGCGCCAGAACTGAAACGGCCAGAACGGTTTCTGCTTCCAGCACATTGGCGACCTTGCCTTCGGGCAGGCGGGGCCGCACTGGTCTTGCCCGCAGAAGCTCAACCAGAAGTGCCGCGCACAGCGCGGCCGCGCGGGCTGTACGTTCGGTTTCGCCGGCATCTGGTTTCAGGGGTTGGAAAAGGTGGCCGTGCTGGCGCAACATGGCGGCATGAACGGCGGCGAAACCGGCCTCCTGCACCGGTTCGGCAACCGCATTCCTGCGGGCCAGCATGGACTTTGCCAGATAATACATGTCGCGGCGGAAAGCCCGCTCGCCGTCGAGCAGGTTGCCGGCGGGGCGGAAATAGGTGTCGAACGGCATCGGCTTCGAATGGGCGCGCCCGTCATGGGGCACCAGTGTTTCGGCCATGGTCATGGCGTCGTCGAACACGCTGACGGCGCGGCTGACCAGCCCGTCGATCTCGGGCAGGGGGAAGGGCGTGCGCCCGCCGGGCGGCGGCGGCAGAACGCTGGCGTTGCCGGTATCGTGCCGGTGGCGACGGATGGCATGGCGCATTTCCCGCAAGCGGTCCTTGAGGTTTATGCGCACTTCCTCGGAAATTTCACGCAGCATTCCAATAACCTGCACTTCGACAAGGTATCCGGGCACCAGGCGTTTCCCGGACCATTTCCATTTTCAGACTGACGACCAAAGCATCGTTTCCATGTCGGCATGGACATCAGAGCGCTTCGGGCAGCCTCGCATATTTTAGCATGATATGCCGAAAACAGGATTGCTCCTATCGTGCCTTGGCGGTCAATAGACCATATTGTGCGGTCGCTGAATCGTTACGGCAGCGGCGGCGTCGACCGGGGAGAGGGAATTGGCAAAGAAGCCCAAAGGAGACAGCGCTGCGAAGGCGGGCGGCGATTTCGCCGCGGGAAATGGCGGCACGGAAAGCCGCAGCGACCGGCTGCGCATTCGCGCGGCATGGATGTATTTCGTCGAGCAGATGACCCAGAACGAGATCGCCGACGTGCTGGGGATCGGGCGGGTCACGGTGGTGCGCATGCTGGCCGAGGCGCGGGCGCGCGGCGAGGTCAAGATCACCATTGAAAGCGAGCTGGTCGAGATCGTAGCTCTCGAGCGCGAACTGGAGCGCGCCTTCGGGCTGGAGCAGGCGATCATTGCACCGCTTTCCGCCCCCGGTTCCGATCCGATACCGGCGATCGCGGCCAGAACCGGCAGCTATGTCTCGGACATCATGAAGGCGGGCATGCGGGTCGGCGTCGGCTGGGGCCAGACGCTGTTTTCAAGCCTCCAGTTCCTGAGCGCGCGGGCGCTGGCCGACTTCAAGGTGATTTCCCTGCTGGGCGGCGTCGGTGTGGCCCGCCGTTACAATCCGGCCGAATTCGCCTGGCGCTTCGCCCAGACATTTCAGGGTGACGGCTATCTGATCCCGACGCCGGCGGTTGTGGACAGCATCGAAACCAAGACGGCGCTGGTGGAACGGTGTGGGTTGCAGGAAATCTTCCAGCTTGCCGATACGCTCGATGCCGTGCTGGTCAGCGTCGGCGGCATCGCGTCGGCGACCACCTTCTATCGCGGCGGCTTCCTGAAAGAGGCCGACCGGGAGCAACTGGTGGAAAAGGGTGCGGTGGGCGATCTTCTTTTCCACTTCTTCGATCGCAATGGCGATCTGGTCGATCATCCGGTCAACAAGCTTGTGATGTCGGTCGAGGTCGACCGGCTGCGGCGGGCGCCGGTGCGTGTGCTCACGTCTGGCGGTGCGGAAAAGACCGATGCGCTGCTCGGCGCGATGAACCTGATCAGGCCGACCGTGCTGATCACCGATGAGGAAAGCGCGCGCCGGATGCTGGCCGAACGCGCGGGCGCCGCGCCATAAGGCGGCTTCAGAGGCTCAGATGTTGAGGGCGATGTCGCCCGGAAAATCGTCGTTGGCGGCATCGCGCATGGCGGCGAGGCTGCGGCTGTCCAGCACATTGGCAATGGCCTGACGCACCTCAAGCATCATGTGACGGACCTCGCAGGTCGCCTCGTCATCGCAATCGTCGCAGCGCTGGTACTGGGTGCGGCTGGCGCAGGCCAGTGGCGCAAGCGGCCCGTCGAGAACGCGGATGACATGACCGATGCGGATTTCCGCTGCGGGACGGGCAAGGCGATAGCCGCCATCCTTGCCCTTGCGGCTGACGACGAAGCCGGCATTGCGCAACTCGACCAGTATCGCGTCGAGGAATTTCTTCGGGATGTTGTTGGTCACCGCGATGTCGTTGACGAAGGCGAGCTTCCCTGATGGCAGCCTCGACAGGTGAACGAGGGCTTTCAGACCGTACTTGCCTTTTTTGGTGAGCATGCGTGCCGATGTCTTGCTGAATGCCGGATCGGGTGCTGAGCCGGAATTGGGCGAACGGGAAATTCAGGCCGGAACGACCTGAATTCCGAGAATAAGGCCATGTGTTGAATTCGACAAGAGCGGCGCCGAATATAGGAAAAGCCGGCGCGGGGCCGGCTTTCCGTTGCAGAGGCAGAATGGGTCAGCGGTTGCCATAGGCCTGATCGAGAAGCGCGCCTTCGGCGAAGTGCTCGGCCTGAACCTTGTCCCAGCCGCCGAACACCTCCTCGACCGTGACGAGGCGCACGTCCGGGAACTTGTCCTTAAACTCGGCGGCGACGGCCTCGTCGCGCACGCGCAGGCCGTTCTCGGCCTCGATCTTCTGGCCTTCCGGCGAATAGAGGAAGTCGAGATAGGACTTGGCCAGATCACGGCTGCCGTTCTGGTCCACGACCTTGTCGACGATGGCGACCGGGAACTCAGCCAGCAGGCTGACGGAAGGCACGACCTGCTCGTATTTGTCGGTGCCGTATTCGTTGGCGATCCCCTGCGTTTCGGATTCGAAGGTAATCAGCACGTCGCCGATGCCGCGCTCGGCGAAGGTGGTGGTGGCGGCGCGTCCCCCGGTGTCGAACACCGGCACGTTGTTGAAGATCTTGGTGACGAATTCCTTCACCCTGGCCTCGTCGCCATTGAACTTTTCACGCGCATAGGCGGTGGCGGCCAGATAGGTGTAGCGCGCATTTCCGGAAGTCTTGGGGTTCGGGAAGATGATCTGCACATCGTCGCGCACCAGATCGTCCCAATCCTTGACGTTCCTGGGGTTGCCGGCGCGTACCAGGAAGGACGGCAGGGAGTAGAAGGGCGAGGCGTTGTCCGGGAATTCCTTCTGCCAGTCGTCGGAGACCAGACCCTGCTTGACGAGGAAGTCGATGTCGGTGACCTGATTGAAGGTGACGACGTCGGCGGCAAGGCCATCGGCGATGGCGCGCGCCTGCTTTGAGGTGCCGGCATGCGACTGGTCGACGGTCACGCCCGGATGCCCGGCCACGAAAGCCTTGTTGATCTGGACGAACAACTCGCGCGCCACATCGTAAGAGGCGTTGAGGAGCTTGTCGGCCGAGAAGGCCGAGGCGGAGGAGAAGAGCAGGCCGATGGCGGTGGTCGCGGCGAGGAGAAGGCGTTTCATGACGGGCTCCAGATGAGAATGCCCATCATATAGCCGCGGCTGTCGTATCGCCGCGAGGCATGGCTCTTCTGTTGAAAGCTCCGTATTGGAAAACAATTCCACCATTTTGCCGATTTTATGGAATTGTCGTCCTCGTCATTTTTCCTGAGTGGCGCTTTGCGGAAAAACCTTCCACTTGCGCGGGCGGAAGGCCACACGGCTCTTCTGTGCGGCGGGGTGATCGACGGGGAGTTCTATCTCCACCCGCTCGCGGTGTCCGCCGATTTCAAGCTCGACGCGGCGTGTGCCAGCCACGCGCCGGCTGGCAACGACTGTGCCGGCGATGCAGCCGGAGCAGCCGTCGAGAAGCTCGATGTCGTGCGGGCGGAAGAACAGGGTGCCGGGACCGGCCGGCAGGCCGGGGGCGGAAAGGCCCACCGGGCGCTCCGCCAGCCAGACCTGATCGTCCTCGACCTTTACCGGCAGCGAGCTGGAATCGCCGATGAAGCCGTAGACGAAGGGCGAATTGGGGTCGTCATAGACTTCATCGGCTGTACCGACCTGTTCGATGCGGCCTTGGCTCATCACCACGACGCGGTCGGCCAGCTCAAGCGCTTCCTCCTGATCGTGGGTGACGAAGACCGTGGTGTGGCCGGTCGCCTCATGGATTTCGCGCAGCCAGCGGCGCAGGTCTCGGCGCACCTGCGCATCGAGCGCGCCGAACGGCTCGTCGAGCAGCAGTACTTTCGGCTCGATGGCCAGCGCGCGGGCCAGTGCAACGCGCTGGCGCTGGCCGCCCGACAATTGCGCGGGGTAGCGCTTTTCGAGGCCCGACAGCTGCACCAGATCGAGCAGCTCGGAGGCGCGCTGGCGGATCTGCGTGGCCGGCGGCCTTGTTCCGGACGGGCGCACCTTGAGCCCGAAGCCGATATTGTCGGCCACCGTCATGTGGCGGAACAGGGCGTAGTGCTGGAACACGAAGCCGACATTGCGCTCACGGATGCTTTTTTCCGAGGCGTCTTCGTCGCCGAAGAAGATGCGGCCGGTGGTGGGCTGTTCCAGTCCGGCGATGAGACGCAGCAGCGTCGTCTTGCCGGAGCCAGAGGGGCCAAGCAGGGCGATCAGCTCGCCGGAGCGGATTTCCAGCGAGACCTCATGCAGGGCAGGGAAGGTGTCGAATTCCTTGCGGACGTTGGTGACGCGAACTTGCATGGGCTCAATCCTGTCAGTGTCCGCGGGTGGCGGCGAGTTCGGCGCCGTAGCGCATTTCAAGGAGCGACTTCAGCGCCAACGTCACCAGCGCAAGGCCGGCCAGCAGCGAGGCGACCGCGAAGGCGCCGGCGGCGTTGTAGTCGTTGTAAAGGATCTCGACATGCAGGGGCATGGTGTTGGTCTGACCCCTGATGTGGCCCGACACCACGGAAACGGCGCCGAATTCGCCCATGGCGCGGGCGTTGCAGAGCAGAACGCCATAGAGCAGGCCCCATTTCACATTGGGCAGGGTCACATACCAGAAGGTCTGCCAGCCATTGGCGCCGAGCGAGATGGCGGCTTCCTCATCTTTGGTGCCCTGTTCCTCCATCAGCGGGATCAGCTCGCGCGCCACGAAGGGGAAGGTGACGAAGATCGTGGCCAGCACGATACCGGGAACTGCGAACAGGATCTCGATGCCGTTCGCCTTCAGCCATGGCCCAAGCGCGCTCTGGGCGCCGAACAAAAGCACATAGACGAGGCCGGAAATGACCGGCGACACCGAGAACGGCAGGTCGACCAGCGTGGTCAGGAAGGCCTTGCCCTTGAACTCGTATTTGGCGATGGCCCAGGCCATGGCGACGCCGAACACCAGATTGAGCGGCACCGATATGATGGCCACGATCAGCGTGAGGCGGATGGCGGAAATGGTGTCGCGTTCGGTGAGCGTTGAGAGATAGAAGCCGATGCCTTTCCTGAAGGCTTCCATGAACACCAGCGCCAGCGGCAGGAACAGGAAGACGCCGAGGAAGACGAAGGCGACCGCCATCAGCGTCCAGCGGGCGTGACGGCCTTCGGTGATGCCGGCATCGGCGGGAGGGGCCGCGCTGGCGGCGGATGCGACGGGATCAGCCATAGCGCTTGCGGCTCCACGATTGCAGCAGGTTGATGACGAGCAGCATGGCGAAGGAGATGATCAGCATGATTGCCGCGATCGCCGTGGCGGCGGGATAGTTGTATTCCTCCAGCCGGATGATGATGAGCAGCGGTGCGATCTCGGACACGTTGGGCAGGTTGCCGGCGATGAAGATGACGGAACCGTATTCGCCCACGCCGCGCGCGAAGGCGAGCGCGAAGCCGGTGACGATGGCCGGCGCAAGGCCGGGGAACAGCACGCGGGTGATCGTCTGGAACCGGTTGGCGCCAAGCGTGGCCGCCGCTTCCTCGATTTCGCGGTCGATTTCCTCCATCACCGGCTGCACCGTGCGCACCACGAAGGGAAGGCCGATGAAGACAAGCGCGATGACGATGCCGAGCGGCGTATAGGCGACCTTGATGTTGAGCGACGCGAGCGGGCCGCCGATCCAGCCATTGGGGGCGTAAAGCGTGGTCAGCGCAATGCCGGCCACCGCCGTTGGCAGGGCGAAAGGCAGGTCGACCATGGCATCGACGATGCGCCGGCCGGGAAAACGGTAGCGCACCAGAACCCAGGCGACCACCGTGCCGAAGACGACATTCACCACAGCTGCCGCAAGGGCGGTTCCGAAGCTGATTTTCAGGGCGTTTATGGTGCGTGCATCGGTGAGAATGGCCCAGAATTGGGGCCAGCCCAGCGAAGCCGAGCGCCATGCAAGGCCCGACAGCGGAATGAGGATGATGAGGGTGAGGTAGGCAAGCGAAAGGCCGAGCGTCAATCCGAAGCCTGGAATGACGCTCGGCTGCCTGAATCGCCACCCCGCTCTGGCGGGAACTGCGGTCATGTCGCCCCTTGTGTGTTAGGGTTTGGTTCTCCCAGACCTACTGGGCCGGCTTGTAGATCTGGTCGAATATCCCGCCATCGGCGAAATGGTAAGGTTGTGCTTTCTCCCAACCGCCGAAAATGGGGTCATCAATTCCAACAAGTTTGACTTCCGGGAAAATTTTTCTCTCTTCCTCGGGAACGAGGTCCGGTTTCGATGGTCTGTAGTAGTTTTTGGCCGCGATGCGCTGGCCTTCTTCCGAGTAGAGATACTGCAGATAGGCCTCGGCAGTCTTGCGCGTGCCCCTGGCATCCACATTGGCGTCGACGATGGCGACGGGCGGTTCGGCAAGGATGGACTGCGAGGGAATGATCGTCTCGAAAGCATCCTCGCCATATTCCTTCTTGGCCAGGAACGCCTCGTTTTCCCATGACAGGAAGACGTCGCCGATCTTGCGCTCGGTGAAGGTGAGAAGCGAACCACGCGCGCCGGTGTCAAGGATCGGCACGCGGCGGAACAGTTCCGCGATGTATTCCTTGATCTTCGCCTCGTCGCCGCCGAATTCGTGATGCGCCCAGCCCCAGGCGGCGAGATAGTTCCAGCGTGCGCCGCCGGAGGTCTTCGGGTTCGGCGTGATGACCTGCACGTCGCCCTTGACGAGATCGCCCCAGTCCTTGATGCCCTTGGGGTTGCCCTTGCGCACCAGCAGCACGATCGTGGAGGTGTAAGGGGCCGAATTGTTATCGAAATGCTTGCGCCAGTCGGGCTTGATCTTCTGCGTGGCCTCGACGATGGCGTTGATGTCGCTTTCGAGTGCCAGCGTGACCACATCGGCATCGATGCCGTCAATCACCGAGCGGGCCTGCTTGCCGGAGCCGCCATGCGATTGCTGGACGTTGACCGTCTCGCCGGTTTCGGCCTTCCAGTGTTTGGAAAATGCCTCGTTGAACTCCTTGTAGAGTTCGCGCGTCGGGTCATAGGATACGTTGAGAAGCGTAGTGTCTGCCAGCGCAAAGCCGAGGGTTCCGAGTTGTACGGAGCCGGCGATGAAGATGCCGAGCAGGGTATTCTTAGGGAATTGGCTCATTTCAGCCTCCTGTTCATACCATTCTACTCTATCGAATTGGTAGAAATTAGATGCACAGGACGTTGCGTTTTTCAACGCTCACGGGCAAAGCCCTGCCGCCGGCGGCTGTTATTTGAAAAAATCTTCTCTTTCCGCAACGGAAGAAATGTCGAGCGTGCGAAAGGTTTCGCGTGGCGGCGAAAGAGGGCGCAGGCGGCTATTCCACGATCACCTTCACGCTTGCAGCGCGCCCCGCTGCGTCGATGACGGTAAGGGTGGAGGTTCCCGCACCGTCCGGCTGCCATGTCGCCGTGCGGCGGCGGTCTTCCTGACCGAGCGGCCGGCCGTTGGCAAGCCAGCGGAAGGGCGCGCGCCCGCCCTGAAGCTTCAGAACCAGCGGGGTGACGTCGCTGGAGGCGGTTCCGAGATCGACGCGCGCGCCATCGGGCGGAAAGACGATGCGCGGGGCGGGCTCGACGGGACCAGCGGGTGCCGTGGCATCGGTGCCAAAGCGGGCGAGGGTGACGGGCAGCTCATCGCGGCGCGGATGGCGGCTGCCGGGCGGCGGACCGGGGAACGGCACGGCGGCGAGGCCGGAGCGGGCGAGGCCCTCGAACACGATGGGCGCGGCCGAGACATAGCCGGAGAGGCCCGGAACAGCGGCGGCATCGGCGCGGCCCACCCAGACGCCCAGCACATAGCGGCCGTCATAGCCCACGGTCCAGGCATCGCGATAGCCATAGGAGGTGCCGGTCTTGTAGGCGACGGCGCGCCGGGGCGCGCCCTGCGGCGGGCGGATGCCGGAGAGGATGTCGGTGACCTGCCAGTTGGCCTGCGGGTCGAGCAGCGTCGCGCCCGACGGCGTGGCGGAGGCGGCCTCGGTGCCGTCGCGCAGGCGGTGGACCTTGCCGCCATTGGCGAGGCCCGCATAGAGCTGGACCAGATCGCGCAGCGTTATGCCGGCGCCACCGAGGCCGATGGCAAGGCCGGGCGGCTCGTTCGGCGGCAGCACCAGCGGCACGCCGGCATTGCGCAGGCGCGCGGTGAGCCTTGCCGGGCCGACCGCATCGAGCACGCGCACGGTCGGCACGTTGAGCGACAGTTGCAGGGCGCTGCGGATACTGACATCCCCCTGATAACCCATGTCGAAATTCTTCGGCCGGTAGCCGGAGAAGTCGGCGGGGCTGTCGGAGATCAGCGTTTCCTGCGCCACCAGCCCCTGCTCGAAGGCGAGGCCGTAGATGAAGGGTTTCAGCGTCGAGCCCGGCGAGCGCAGCACGCGGGTCATGTCGATCCAGCCGGAGCGGGAGGAATCGGTGTAGCCGGCCGAGCCCACTTCGCCCAGTATCTCGCCGGTGCGGGAATCGGCCAGCACCATGGCAACCGACAGTTTTGGGCCGAGCCGTGCGGCTGCCTCGTGGGCGACCGCTTCCAGCCCTTCCTGAACGCGGCGGCTGATGGTGAGGCGAGGGAGCTCCTCGCCGGTGCGCAGGGCGCGCAGCGTGGCATGGGCGGCAAAGGACGGCATGGCGCGGCGGTAGGAGGGCACCTCTTCCAGTGCCGCGCGCGCCGCCTCGCGCTCGCTGAGAAGGCCGGAAGTGACCATGCGCTCCAGCACCCGGTCGCGTGCGGCGCGGGCGGCCTCCGCATTGCGGTCGGGCCGGCGTTTTTCCGGCAGTTGCGGCAGGGCCACCAGCAAAGCGCTTTCGGAGACGGTAAGGCGCGCGGGCTCTTTGCCGAACCATGCGAGCGAGGCTGCGCGCACGCCTTCCAGATTGCCGCCATAGGGGGCGAGGGTGAGATAGTGCCGCAGGATCTCGCGCTTCGACAGCCGCCGCTCGATCTGCGCGGCGCGGGCGATCTGGCGCAGCTTGGCCGCGATGTTGCGGCTGGTGCGCGGCTCGATGAGACGGGCAAGCTGCATGGAGAGCGTGGAGCCGCCCGAGACAATGCGGCCGTTCGTGCCGAATTGAAGCGCCGCGCGGCCGAGCGCCAGAAGGTCGATGCCGCTGTGGTCCCAGAAGCGCTTGTCCTCATAGGCGATGAGCATGTCGAGGAAAGCCGGATCGATGCGGTCGAGCGCCGCACCGAAGCGCCAATATCCGTCCGGCGTGGCGAAGGCGCGCAGCAACTGGCCGTCGCGGTCGAGCACCTCGGCCGACAGGATGGGCTTTTCTGGCAGGGGCGGCGGGAAGGCGCGGTCGAGCCCCCAGAGTGCGGCCGTGCCGATTGCGACGGCGACGGCAGCGTTGATCGCAAATCTGCGCAGGGCTTTGCCTGAAATACCCCTCATGCGACCTCGCTTCGCCAGCCCACTTTCTCCCACAAGGGGAGAAGAGGGAGGGCTACGATATCGCTTGCGCAAATCTCCCCTGCGGGCAGGTGGCGACAAGGCTGTTGCCATATCCACCTTCTCCCCTCGTGAAAGAAGGCGCATCGGTGCGCCGCGCCGGGACGGATGAGGGGGTGCTTCCTCAACTGCACGGCGTTGGCTGCTTCAGCACTTCTTATCCCACCACGCTTCGCGAGTTCAGCTGCTCCCACAAGCGGAGAAGGGGACGTGCTGCATGATCGCTCATGCGAATTTCCACCGGCGTGGTTGGCGGCAACAAGGTCGATGCAAGCGCTCTTCCTTCTCCCTCTGCGGGAGAAAGTGGATCGGCGTGCAGCGTCGGGACGGATAAGGGGTTCCCTCCTCAAGCTCGTTGCTTTGCAAGCTTCAGCGCTTCTCATTCGCCCTCGCTTCGCGAGTCCATCTGCCGCCACAAGCGGAGAAGGTAACGCCTGCGTCGGCGTTGTGGGGACATGTCCGCACTGTCTGCTTGCACAATCAGGCATGGCCATACCTTTACGGCGCCTGCACCTCCATCATGCCGGTGGCGGTGCGGGCGGAGTATTGCGGGCGGTACATGTCTTCGACGCTTGCCGCCGGATGGGCATAGACGCCGGGTGTCACGGCGCGCACCACATAGGCCAGCGTCACCTCGCCCTCGCTGCTGCCGCCGGGATCGAAGGCAGCGACGAAACGGTCGTCGCGGAATTCGAGATGCGCGGCATTGGTCTGCGGCAGCCAGCCGAAGTTGGAAAGCTGGGCGCTGGAGACGAGGCCCGGATTGTCGATCTCGAAGCCGGCCGGCAGAAGATCGGTGACGAGCATGCGGGTCGGCCAGTCGTTCAGGTTCCGCACCCTGATGACCGCCACGTAGCGCTCGTTCTGCCGGGCTTCCGTCACATTCGCTTCCTCGCCGTCGAGCGTATAATAGGTGCGCCCGATCTCGAAGCCGTCGCCGCCGGCCGGCAGCGGCTGGGCGGGTGCTGCGACCGTGGTGACCACGGCGTCGATGGCGTCCTTGCCCGCATTGGCGATGGTGAGCGGGTTCTGAACGAGGTCGGCGCCGTCGATCTCGCGGGCGAAGGCACCCTCATGGGCAGAGCCGTCCACGGTCAGCGAGATGGCGTCGTTGCTTTCCTTCAGGCCGCGCGCGGCCAGCAGCATCCACGCATTGTCCTGCGTGCTGGTCCATCTGGAAGATGCACGCTCGCGGTTCACCAGCCTGACCAGTTCCGGCACCACCGAAGGTGCGGGCTTGCTGTCGGCGGCCAGCGCCAGCATGGCAGCCGCATCGCGCAGCGGCGAGGCATAGTCGGCGCGGTACTGGTTGAAGGCGGCGGTGTTGCGGGCAAGCTGGAATGCCGCCTGGAACGTGGCCTCCGAGCGCTGCGCATCGCCATAAAGGGCAAGTGCTGCGCCAAGCTGGGCGACTGCCAGCGGGCTGGAGAAGGCTTCCAGCTTGGTGTCGGCATAGTAACGCAGATCGCCGACGGAGGCCTTCTTGTTGCGGGCCAGAACATAGAGCGCGTAGGCCATCTCGCTGCCGCGATCCTGCACGTCCTGATCGTAGCCGAGGCTGTTCTGCAGGTTGGAAAGAGCGCGGGTAACGGCGCGCTCGGGCACGTCATAGCCTTGCTCGCGCGCCCGGGTCAGGAAGTCCGTGGCGTAGGAATCGAGCCACAGATCGCCCGAGCCTGGCCCCCACAGGCCGAAGCCGCCGGTGGAGGACTGGTGCGCGATGACGCGGTAGATCGCCTGCTGCACGCGCTCGTGCAACCCATCGTCGACGGGAATGCCGAAGCCCTGCGACAGGTCGCTGACATAGAGCAGCGGCAGCGCGCGGCTGGTGGTCTGCTCGGTACAGCCATACGGATAGCGATCGAGCGCCAGAAGCAGGGACGGCACGTCGAGGGCAGCCGTGCGCGAGACGCCGACGCTGACCGACGCGCCGGGCAGGAGGCTTGCCGACAGCAGTTCCTGATCGATGCGCAGCGACGCGCCGGGCTTCAGGTCGACGACCATGCGGGTGGTGACCGGAAGCTGTGCCGGGCGCACCGGCAGGTAAAGCACCTGCTCGGCAGCGGTGCCATCGGCATGGGCGAGGCGCACGGTCAACGAGGCATCGCCCGGTTCGACCGCCATAAGGGGCACCTCGAAGCCGCGCCGCTCGCCCGCGCCGAGCGTCACGCTGGCCGGCACGCCGTCGTCGCCGATGGCGATGCCGCCGGTGCTGTCGATGGTAACCGCATAGTCGCCGGCCGGGCCATCCGTGTTGGCGACGTCGAGGCGCAGGGTGGAGGCGTCGCCGGGAGCGAGGAAGCGGGGCAGGCCGGCGGTGATGACGACGGGATCGCGAACGATCACGTCTTTTTCCGCATTGCCGACCGCCGATTTCGTCCAGGCGACAGCCATGACGCGCACCGTGCCGTTGAACTGCGGCACGTCGAACGCCACGCCGGCCTTGCCGTCATCACCGACTTCCACGATGCCGGAGAACAAGGCGACCAGCTTTTCCTTCGGCGGATTGCCCTGCGATTGCAGGGCGGCACCATCGCCGCCGGTGCGCAGCCTGCCGGCAGCACCCAGCGAACCATCGATGAGGCGGCCGTAGAGGTCGCGCAGCTCAAGGCCCATCATGCGCTGGCCGAAGAACCACTCTCCGGGATCGGGTGCCTTGTAACTGGTGAGGTTGAGGATACCGACATCGACGGCGGCGACCGTGACATAGGCTTTTTCGCCGGCAGCCATGCCGGAGACTTCGACCGGAATGGTCAGCGGCTGGCGCGGTTCGGTCTTTTCAGGCGGCGCAAGGGCGATCGCCAGCTTGCGTGCCGCCGGGTCGACCTTCAGCCATTTGACGCCGATGGCGCGGGCGGGCATGCGCGTTTCCTGCGCGTCGCCCGGACGGAAAAGGGTGGCGGTGACGTAAGCACCCGCACCCCAGTCTTCGCCGACCGGAATGTCGACCGTACCGCCGCCCGCCGGAACCGAGGCGGAAACGACCTTGAGCAGCCTGTCGGCACCCACGGCGACCAGAAGCTCGCCGGCGAATTGCGGCGAGACCTGAAGCTTCGCCACTTCGCCCGGCGTATAAGTGTCCTTGTCGAGCGCGATTTCGAGCCCGTCCGGGGTTTCGGTGGACGAGGCCTCGACATACCAGCCGGCGTCGAATTCATGGCTGGAGGCAGGGCCGTCCGCATCGGGGCTCTCGACCTCAAGGCGGTAGCGCCCCCAGTCGACCGGCATGGAAACGGAGGCGGTGTCATTTTCGCCGATGTCCACGCTGCCGGTGGCGATGGCGCGGGTGAAGGTCACCGGCTCGTAGTTCCACGAGCCGCCATTGCGATACCACTGATAGTTCCGCTCGACCCTGACCAGCGACCATTTCGCGCCCTGAAGGCTGGTGCGTGCGCCTTGCGAATCGACGGCGATGAGGCTGAATTTCGCCACGCCGCCCTGTGGCACTTCCGTGAATTCGGGGCGGATGCCGATCATGTCGCCCTGAGGGCGCACATCCAGATCGAGCGGGCGCTCGACGGCGCGGCCGCCGGTTTCGCGCATGCGCACGGTGACCCTGGCCTTCACCAGCCGCGTGGTGGAGGGAAGCTGGTCGATGGCGAGCGGGAAAGTTGCCTTGCCGTCCGCGCCGAGCAGCGGAAGATCGGTCAGCGGCGCAACGGAGGGCTCGCCAGCCTCTTCGTCGGCGAGGCCGAAGGAGAAGCCCCTGAAGCGATCCCACTGGCGGGTCAGCGAAAGCGTGCGCTCGCCCTCTATGGCAAGGCCTGCGGCGGGGGCACCGTAAAGGAAGCGGCCATCGACGGTGAGGTTCGCCGTTTCGCCGGGAGCGATCTCCTTCTTGTCCGCAGTGAGGTCGAACTCGATGCGGTCAGGAACGAAATCCTCGACCAGAAACATCTGGCTGGCGATGGCAGGCTTTTTGGGGTCGGTGTGGATGGCGACCGACCATGTGCCGCGCATGGCGTTAGGTTCGAGCGGCAGTTCGAGCGCGTGGCCGCCGGCGGCAGCCCCCTCGGAGACGATGCGGCGGTCCTCGACGCCGTCGGGGCGCGAGAAGATGAAGGTGAGCGGCAGTTTTTCGACCGCGTCGGCACTGCCGTCGCGGGCAAGGGCGGCGACGTGCACGGTCTCGCCGGCACGGTAGATGCCGCGCTCGGTCCACGCGAAGATGTCCAGCGCGCCGGGCGCGGCGCGGCCGCCCACGCCACGGTCCGAAAGGTCGAATCCGGCGCGGCCCATGTCGAGGAAGACGAAATCGCTGTCGCCGTTCTTCGCGGTCAGAACCGCAGGCACCAGACCGCCTTCGCCACGGGTGAGGCCGGGATTGAAGATGGCGCGGCCCTCGTCATTGGTGACGGCGGTGCCAAGCACCTCGTTGTTGCGGGCAAGCAGGGTCAGCTCCGCGCCGGTGACGGGCTTCGCGCTGGCCAGCGAACGGGCGAAAACGGTGAGGCCGTCCTCGCCGGTATAGGTGGTGAGGCCGATGTCGGAGACCACGAACCATTGCGTGGCGCGCGAGTTCCAGCTGTCGCTCTGGTCATCGAGCGGCTGGGCGGTCAGCACATAGACGCCGGGCTTGCGCTGCGGGATCGCTTCATCGACGGGGAAGGAAGTGGTGACTTCCTTGTTGAGGTCACCGGCGATTTCGAGCTGGCCTTCCCACACCGGCTCGCCCATCTGATCGGCGATGCCGGAAATGTCATAGCCGTCGAGCTGGCGCAGGAACTGGTAGCCGGACAGCAATTGCGCCAGCGCCCGGTCGCCGATGCGGTAGAGCTTCATGTCCGCCGCATCCATGTTGACGGTGACGACCGGAATGCCGCGCCGCGCACCGGCCGGCAGGACGAAAGAATCGCCGGTGAAGCGGGCCGAAGCGGCGCGATCCTGCACATAGATGGACAGGGTGACGGGCGCGGTCAGCACCTCGCCGATGGCGGCCGGCAGGCCGGCGCGGAAGGTGACTTCGTAGGACTGGCCGTGCGAAAGCCCCTCCACGCAGATCTGGCGCTCTTTGGCCTCGATACCGGCCGGGGCGGATCCGTTGACGCGCACGAACTGCGTGTAGTCGACATCGGTGCGCACCAGATCCTCGGAGAACTGCGCGCAGATCCGCGGCGCTATCGTATCGGCATCAATGGAATGATCGACGATGCGAAAACCCTTGCGGGCCTTCAGATCCTCATAAGTGCCGCGCACCGAAGCCGAATTGACGAGCGCGAGGCTCGCTTCATAGGCCTGCAAGGCGGGACGGTAGAGCTCGCGCCCATCGAGCGCGGAGCCGAGACTGGCCAGCGCGTCGGCGCGGATCGCGGTGGTGCGCGACAGGTCATAGGCATTGAGGGCGGCCGAAGTGGCGTTGGTGCGCAGCGTGGAGGTGTCGCCACTGTCGTGCGGGCTGACGGCGAGATTGGCACGGGCGAGTTCAAGCCAAAGCTTGCCCTCCTGAGGCAGGGCGGACAGAGCCGCTTCATACTTCTGAACGGCGCCGCGCTGGTCGCCTCTTTGTGCGGCGGCTGCGGCATCCTCGACCAGCGCGCCCAATCCCTCTTCAGGCCTTTGGGCGTGCGGGCCGGTCAGGTTTTTACGATACTGCTCGGCCTGAGACCTGATCCAGTCGGGCACATAGGTGAGTGCGGGCGGCGCGCCGATATCGACATCGCCATCGATGATGACAACCTTGCCGGCGGTGGCGCCCGCGAAGGGCTTCATCTGGTTGAAGTCGGACTTCAGGAAGCACCACTTCGCCTTGTTGTTGTAGGTGAAGGCGCGGCAGGCCGAATCGCCGAGGCAGGCGGACGAGCACTCATCGAGGCTCACATTCTGCTCGGAGCGCAGGTCGAAGCCGAAGAAATCCGCGTTTTCAGTGGTCACGATCCGGCGCGCATCCTGCGCGTGGGACAGTCCTGTCATCGTCAGAAATGCGAAAGCAATTGCGGCAAGGGCCCGTGACGCGCGCATGATCGTGATGCCTCTTTGAGTTTGCGGCCAGATTTCGGCTATCGGCATGGCTTGTCAATGTCGCCGCCGCGCCACACGCGGCGTAACGGTTTCATTTCACAGCATTCGTCGTTATTCAGCCCGAATGTCGTGTTCACGCATTCTTGCCTGAACAGCGAAGGATTTGATTTTCAACCTTGTGCTCTTCTGGCACAAGCGGACGCAACGTAATTCATCAAATGTCCGGAATTTCAGTCGAATTTTAACTTTGTTCGTTAAGTTGAGGGAATGCGGCACGAAACGAGGCAGAAACCGAACGAAGCAGCGGCAGGCATTTCCCTGCCGCGCGCGCTGTTGTTCGCGCTGCTTGCAACGTCGGCGCTGACGGTTTCACCTCAGCCGGCCGCTGCATTCGAGCTGTTCGGCATCAGGCTGTGGGGCTCCGCCGCCAATGACGAGGACAGCGACATCGTCGATCCGATGAATTATTCGGTCACGATCAATGTGCCCGACGACCATGACGATCTGAAAAAGAAGCTGGAAGCCGCCTCGACGCTGAAGACGGACGAGGACAGGCCGGTTTCCGGCTCGCTCGGCCTGATGTCGAAGGCGCGCGGCGATCGCGAGCAGCTTGTCGCGGCTCTTTATGCGGACGCGCGCTATGAGGGCGTGGTCAATGTGTCGATCGATGGCCGCTCCATCGACGATCTGCCGCCCGATGCCGAGTTCCGGGGCCCGCAGCCGGTTCCCGTGGTGATCGAGGTAACGCCGGGGCCGAAATTCACCCTTGGCGACATTCGCCTGACCGGCGATGCCGCCGGGCTGACGGGCGCGGACTTCGGGCTGATTTCCGGTGGCGATGCGGGATCGGGCGCGATTCTGAAGGCCGAGGCGCTGATCGTGCGGGCGCTGAAGGAAGAGGGCCGCCCTCTGGCCGAGATCACCGACCGCGAGATCGTGGCCGATCACAACACGACGACGCTGGACGTCACCCTTGCGGTGAAGGCCGGGCCGGTGGCCGGCTATGGCGAGACCACGGTCGAAGGCACCGAGCGGATGGACCCAGAGTTCACCCGCTACATGGCGGGGCTGAAGCGCGGCGAGCGCTATTCGCCCAAGGACATCGACGACGCGCGTGAACGGCTTCTGGGGATGGAGGTCTTCAACAGCGTGACGCTGCGCGAGGCCGACCAGCTCGACGGTGAGGGCAACATCCCGGTCGACATCAACGTCACCGAGCGCAAGACGCGCTATCTGGGCATCGGCGGCACCGTCTCCAATACCGAAGGCGTCGGTCTTGAAGGCTACTGGGGCCACCGCAACTTGTTCGGGCGGGCCGAGAAGCTGCGCATCGACGGTTCGGTCAGCGGCATCGGCTCCAACGACATTTCGAAGCTCAACTACAATGCCGGCGTGATGTTCGAAAAGCCGGGCGTGATCGGGCCGGCATCGAAATTCTTCGCCAATCTGAAGACGGTGTACGAACACCCCGACGCTTATGACCGTTTCTCGGTCAAGGGTGCTGCGGGCGTTTCCTATCAGATCGACAAGAAGCGCAGCGCTTCGGCCGAGTTTTCGCTCGACTATTCGAAGATCACCGACAGCTACGGCAAGAACGACTACCTGATCGCCTCGGTGCCGTTGCAATATGTCTATGACAACCGCAACGACAGGCTCAATCCGACCAGCGGCTTCCGGGTGCTGGCCTATGCGGAGCCGAGCTACGACCTGCTCAACAGCAAGGCTTTCATCAAGCTGCGCGGCGAGGGCTCGGCTTACTATGCGCCGCTGGAAAGCAATCGCTTCGTGCTGGCCGGCCGCGTGGCCGCTGGGTCGATCCTCGGCGCCGGCGTGAGCCATGTTCCGGCGGACAGGCGCTTCTATGCCGGCGGCGGCGGATCGGTACGCGGCTATTCCTATCAGGGAATCGGGCCGAAGGATGCCAATGGCAAGCCGACGGGCGGCCTTTCCTGGTTCGAAACCTCGGCGGAACTGCGCATCAACGTCACCGACACGATCGGCATCGTGCCCTTCGTCGATGCCGGCACGGTGTCCAACAAGCAGTTCCCCGAATTTTCCGATATGAAGGTGGGCGCGGGCATCGGCCTGCGCTATCTGACACCTTTCGGGCCTCTGAGGGTGGATGCGGCGATACCGCTCAACCGCGAGTCGGGCGACCCTCGCTATGGTATCTATGCGGGAATCGGGCAGTCATTCTGACCCGGCAGGACGGCAGGCAAGAAGCATGAAGATTGCAAAGCGGATCTTGCGCATCGTGTTCTATGCGGTGCTTGTCGCCGTAGCCGGCCTTGCGGGTGCGGCCGTTGTGCTGACGACCACCGAGCGCGGCCGCGAGAATCTGGCCGGCCTGATCTCGGACATGGCTTCTTCCGACGACATGAAGGTCGCCATTCGCGGCATCGACGGCATCTGGTCGGGCAACCTGCGTGTCGTTCACGTGGTGCTGGAAGATCGCGAAGGGCCGTGGCTGGTGCTGCGCGAGGTGGCGGTGGACTGGTCGCCGCTGGCGCTGCTTTCGCGCACCTTCCTTGCCGACAGGGTGGCGGTCGGGCGCATCGAGGCGGCGCGTACGCCGGTTTCCAGCTCCGACGAAAAACCGCGCACAAGCAGCGGGTTCTCTTTGCCGGTTTCGGTGGATATCCGCGCCATCGACCTGCCTCAGGTGGCGCTTGGAGAAGCGCTTGCCGGTGCGGGCATTGCGGAACTCGCGGCGCAAGGCCATGTGCGCGCGGAGCGCTCGCCGCTGGCGGTGGAGGCGGACCTTTCCGTGGAGCGGCGTGACGGTCATGAAGGTTCCGTCTCGGCGCTGGTGCATTTCCTGCCCGGCGACAACCGGCTCGATCTGAACGTTCAGGCTGCCGAGCCTGCCGGCGGCATCATCGCCAATCTTCTGCAGCTGCCGGATGCTCCGCCGGTTAATATCGTGATTTCGGGGAACGGCCCGCTTGCCAACTGGACGGGACGCGGCACTTTCCATGCCGGTGGCGAACTGATCACCCAGATTTCCGGCCAGCACGCATTCATCGACGGCGGCAGCCGCGTCGAGCTGCGCGGCGATGGCGATTTCGCCCGTTTCGTCCCGGCCCGCTTCAAATCCCTGCTCGCCGGCCAGACCCGTTTCGAGATCGCCGGCAGGTCGCAGACCGAGAACGGCATCACCATCGAAACGGCAACGGTCGACACTTCGGTGTTGCGCGGCGTGGCGCGGGGCAGCATCAATCCGGCAGGCGCGACCGATTTCTCGCTGGAGTTCACCTCCGCCGGGCCGACCGTGCCGCTGGGCCTCGGCAGCGAGGAAAGCCCGATCGACATCGAGCTGCAATCCGCTTCGCTGCGCGCCTTCGGCGAGGGCAGGGCGCCGATGGTCGATATTGAAACCCATCTGGCGAGCGTCGCCACACGCGACATGCGCGTCGACAACATCGCGCTGGCGCTGCATTCCGATGGTTTCGACATCGAAAATCGCAGCGGCCCGATCGCCGGCACGGCGAGTGCCGACAAGATCGGGTTCGACAATCCCACCATCGCCCCGCTGATTGCCGGTCGCATCACAGCGCTGGTGGAAGGCAATGTTACGAAAGATGATATCACCATCGGCAAGGGCGAGATCGCCAGCGATGCGCTGAAAGGCGGCTTCGACGGTAAAGTCTCGCTGGCCGACGGTGCAATCGAACTGAACGTGAAGGCGGATGCCGCATCGGCGGCGCTGCCCGCCGTTGCGCGCCCGGCGCTTGGCGAGCGCACGACGCTTTCGGTGGCGGTGCGCCGCGACAGCGATGGCAATGTGACGGCAGACCGGCTGGAGCTATTGTCCGGCCCGCTATCTGCTGAGGGCAGGGCGAGCCTCTCGGACGGCAACATCGCCGCCGAACTGAACGGCGCGCTGGCCGATATCGCGCCTTTCGCGAAGGAAGCCAGCGGCGCGATAGCGCTCGCCCTGAAAGCCAGCGGTTCGCTGGTCGCGCCCGACGTGGCGGCGACGATCAGCAGCAACAAGCTGGTTGTGGCCGATCGTGAAATCACTGGCCTGAAGCTGGATGCGACGGCGAAGGCCGACGCTGCCAACCCCGCCGCCGACGTGACGCTGTCGGGCAATGTCGCGGGCGAGGCGTTGCAGGGCAAGGCGACGCTGAAGAGCGAAGGCGGGCAAAGCCGCATCGACGGGCTGACGCTTTCGCTCGGCGCCAATCGTATCGCAGGTGATCTGGTGCTCGATGACGCGTTCCTGCCCGAGGGCCGGATCGGGTTCGAACTGCCGGATCTGGGACCGCTGGCCGCGCTGGCGCTGGAAAAGATCGAGGGCGCGCTCAATGGCAGCGTCGTGTTCTCGAAGCCGGAAGGCGTGCCGAAGGTGGCGGTGAAGGCCGTCACGTCCAGCCTGACGCGCGGCGACCTCAACGCCCGCAACGTCACGGTGGACGCGCAGGTTTCCAACTACGCTGAGGCTCCGGCGATTTCCGGTACCATAAAGGCCGACGGCGTGACCTCTGGCGGCACCGCCGTCACCGGTATCAACATCGACCTGAAACAGGAAGGCGACTGGACGGCCTTTTCGGGCGGCGCAACGGTGAAGGACATTCCCGCAAGCGCTGCGGGCCGGGTCCGGGTTGCCGACGGCACCACGACGCTGGAGCTGAAGTCCGGGCAGGCGACGTTCCAGGGTGTGCGCGCGGCGATCGCCGAGCCGTCCACCATCGTCGTCAAAGACGGTCGCACCGCGCTGGAGCGGCTTGTGATCGGCATCGGCAATGGGCGCATTACCGTTTCGGGTGCAGTTGCGGACGCGCTCGACATAAAGGCCGATCTCGCCTCCGTGCCGGTTTCTGTGGCCAACAATTTCGCGGCCGGGCTCGATGCTGCGGGCAGCATTTCGGGCACGGTGAATGTGACTGGCCCGACCTCCGCGCCGGTGGTGAAATACGATCTGAAAGCCAGCGGTCTCGAAGCGGCACAGACCCGCTCTGCCGGTCTCGGCGGTATCGGCATCGATTCATCCGGCACCTTCGCCAACAACCGGCTCGACTTCACCTCGACGATCTCAGAAGGCTCGGGCATGCGGGTGCAGGGAGGCGGCGCGGTGACCACGCAGGGCACGCCGAACCTGTCGCTCGAGTTCAACGGTAACGTGCCCTTCGCCATCGCCAACCGCATGCTGGCCGAAAACGGCATGTCGATGGAAGGAACGGCGGCGGTTGCCGTTAAGGTGAGCGGTCCGGCCAATGCTCCCGTCATCAGCGGCAACATCCGTTCCAATGGCGCGCGCTTCGTGGCGGCGCAGGCCGGGATCGCGGTCAACGACATCGCGCTCGACGTCGCCATGGGCAACGGCGTGGCGACCATCAACCGCTTCACGGGACGGCTGTCGTCGGGCGGCACGCTGACGGTCGGCGGCACGGTCGGCATCGACGTCAATTCCGGGTTCCCGGCCGACATCAGCATCCGGCTGGCCGATGGGCGCTATACGGACGGCCATATCGTCACCGCCAATCTCAGCGGCGATCTGGCGATCAAAGGCCAACTGACCGCATCGCCCATGCTTTCGGGCACGATCAATCTGGCGCGCACTGTGATCACCGTGCCGACCAAGCTGCCGACTTCGCTCTCGGAACTGAACGTGCAGCACCGGAATGCGCCGGCGGCCGTGCGCCAGCAGGACCGGGCGCTCAATCCGCCGAGCAGCGGCGACGGCGGACCGAAGAGCGGCATGAACCTCGATCTGACCGTCAACGCGCCCAACTCGATCTTCGTGCAGGGCAGGGGCGTCGATGCCGAGCTCGGCGGGCGAATCAGGCTGACGGGCGCGGCCACCTCTCCCGAGGCGGTGGGAAGCTTCGAGCTGAGGCGCGGCCGTCTTGAAATTCTCGGCAAGCGGCTGAACTTCACCGAAGGCACGCTGACCTTCTCCGGTTCGACGATCCCCTACATCAACTTCGTGGCTGAATCGACGGCTTCGGATGCAACGGTGACGATCACCGTGACCGGCGAAGCCACCAATCCGAAATTCGTCTTCGCCTCCGTGCCGGCGCTGCCGGAGGACGAGGTGCTGGCGCGCCTGATCTTCGGGCGTTCCATGTCGAACCTGTCGCCGTTGCAGATCGCCCAGCTTGCCGAGGCGGCAGCCCAGCTTGCCGGTGTCGGCGGTTCGACGTCGCTCCTGCAGAACCTGCGCAATGCCATCGGCGTCGACGATCTGGACGTCATCACCGACGATCAGGGCGGCACCTCGGTGCAGGCCGGCAAATATCTGAACGACCGCACCTATGTGACGATCCAGAAGGGCGAGAAGCCTGGCTCGGGCAAGGCGCGCATCGACCTCACCGTGGGGCGCGGTGTCAAGCTGCGCGGCGAGGCTTCCGATGCCGGCGAGGCCAAGGGCGGCATTTTCTACGAAAAGGAATATTAGGCCGCGCAAGCCTGCGCGTTACCTCGGGGCGTGGCTGGAGCGCGGATGCCGGGAGGTATGGCGCGCCGGCCGCGCAGCGCCGGACTGCCAAGCTATTGTCAATACGGCAGGGAGGCAGAGGAAAAACTGCGGGCCTTAAAGCGCGTCGCGACCTTACAGATTCGCTCCTTGCGCTTTAAGTCGTTGTTTTCACGCATGTCGTTTCCCCGAAACCGCTTCCCGCTTTCGGGCGACATGCTCTACAGGCGGCCGCAGCTCTGCATCTGCTGGGCGTAGCGGCGGGCCATGGCGTCGGTGTCGCGGGCATAGCTGCGGATGCCGGCATTGCTTTTGTAAGCACCGCGCTTGTAGCCGTTCCAGCCCGAGTAATAGGCGAGATAGAGATTGTAGGTGTCGTTGCGGGCGATGCCCAGCGTGCTGGCGCTTTTGGCATGATACCAGCCGACGAAATCGACGGCATCGGCGAAAGAGGTGCGCCGGGCCGCGAAATTTCCGGTCTCGCTGCGGTATTGCGCCCAGGTACCGTTCAGCGCCTGCGAATAGCCGGTGGCGGTGGATTGCCGTTTCCATGGAATGAAGCCGAGCAGCTTGGTGCGCGGTGGCTTTGCATTGGCCTTGAAACCGGATTCCTTGCGCACCGTCGCCATCAGCACCGGCACCGGTATGCCGTGCTTCGCTTCGGCCTTTTTCGCAGCCGAATGCCAGTTGTTGATCCAGCCGTCGCGCTGGTCGAAGACCGCGCAGACATTGTTGATCTGGCTGGGTGGCGTCGCGCAGGCCGAAAGGCCGAGCAACGCCACAACAGGTAAAACTCGACTAAAATTGTACGCAGACATGGCCCGAGCTTTACGCGCAAATGATAAAGGGAGTGTTGAGCGGATTTTAACCTTTGTGGCGGGACCGGGGCAGCTCCCATTCTGATTCCGAAGCCGGCTGCAAGCCCATGAAAACAAAGGCCGCTCCGTGACCGCGCGGAGCGGCGGAGCGGCCTGAAGCGTGTCGCGATCTTTCAGATCGCTCCTTACGCCTTGAGTGCCTGTTTTCACGCATGTCGTTGCCCCGAAACCGGTCTCACTTTCGGGCGAGATGTTTTCGCTTGTCAGCGGACCGGGGCAACGAGGCCGAAAAATGCGCCCTGCGGGTCGATGCAGTTGACGACCCACTGGCCGCCGGGAACTTCCTCCGGTCCGAATATCACCGTGCCGCCGCCATCGGTGACGCGCCTTGCGGCCGCATCGATGGCAGGCACGTTGAAATAGAACTGCCAGCAGGGCACCGGCATCTGTGGCGGGCGGTTCATCATGCCGCCGTTCTGTTCGCCATTGACGGCGAAAAGCTGGTAGGTGCCCATCTCGCCCATGTCTATGGCGTCATCCCTGGTCCAGCCGAACTGGCCGGAGTAGAATTCCAGCGCGCTTTCCCAGTCATCGGCATAAAGCTCGCGCCAGCCGATGTGACCGGGCGCGTCAAGCGGCGCCGGCGGCAGTTCCGGCCCATTCCCGTGCAGCAGCATGAAGACAGCACCTTGCGGATCGGCAACCACCGAAAAGCGGCCGACATCGGGAATGTCCGCCGGTTCGCGATGCACCGATCCGCCTGACGCCTTCACCGAGGCGGTGACGGCGTCAACGTCGTCGGCCTCGATATAGCCCATCCAAGCCGGCGGCATGCCGCTGTCGCGGATTTCCTCGGGAAAGGCCATGAGGCCGCCGACACCGCGGTCTCCGGCCTTGACGACGAGATAGGGTGGAGCGCCGGGCGCATCGAAGGGTTCCGCCGTCCAGCCGACGACGCTGGTGTAGAACGCTTCGGCGGCTTCCAGGTCATTGGTCATCAATTCGTACCAGAAGAAGGATTTCGCGCGATCCGACATGAGATTTCTCCCTGTTTGGCGACCGTGTTGCACAGCCGCATCCATAGGACGGCCGATGCCGACCGTTTCCGACATGGTAAAACGATGCAGACGTTCCGTGGTTGCAGCAAGATGTATAAAAACATGACATAACAAATCATGTTTACTGTGCATTTTCAGTGGCTTCGATGAAAATAGACCAATTGATAAAAGTTCCGGATGTGCTAGCCTTTCCTCAAATACAAGAACAAGGGGCCTGAAGAACAGCAAGGGGAGTGTGGAATGGCGACTGGTCATTTCAAGGAAGGCATTGCCGGTGGCCGGCTACCGGCTGAGACCTATGCTGAGAACTTCGCCGATCTTCATCCTCCGCTCGATCATCATGAGGCGCTGGTCGAGGCCGACCGCTGTTATTTCTGCTACGATGCGCCCTGCATGCAGGCCTGCCCCACCAGCATCGACATTCCGCTGTTCATCCGCCAGATCGCCACGGGCAATGCCGTGGGCGCCGCAAAGACGATCTTCGACCAGAACATTCTGGGCGGCATGTGCGCGCGGGTCTGCCCGACCGAGACGCTGTGCGAGGAAGCCTGCGTGCGCGAGGCGGCAGAGGGCAAGCCGGTGCAGATCGGCCGGCTACAACGCTACGCCACCGATGAGGCGATGGAGGAAAGGCGGCAATTCTACCATCGCCCCGAACACGGCAGCGGCAAAAGGGTTGCGGTGGTGGGAGCGGGGCCGGCCGGGCTCGCCTGCGCACACCGGTTGGCCATGCACGGCCATGAGGTGAACATCTATGAAGTGCGGCCGAAGGCCGGCGGGCTCAACGAATATGGCATCGCCGCCTACAAGAGCACCGACGATTTCGCGCAGGCCGAGGTCGATTACGTGACCGCCATCGGCGGCATCGACATCAAGAACGGCATGGCGCTTGGCCGCGACGTCGAGCTTGCCGACCTTGCCGGAAGCCATGATGCGGTTTTCCTCGGCATGGGGCTTGGCGGCATCAATGCGCTAAGGGCCGAGGGCGAGGATGCGGCGGGGGTCGAGAACGCCGTCGATTTCATCTCCATCCTGCGCCAGACCTCCGATCTTGCGGCCCTCCCTGTCGGGCGACGCGTCATCGTCATCGGCGGCGGCATGACGGCCATCGACGCCGCCATCCAGTCGAAGCTGCTCGGCGCGGAGGAGGTGACGATCTGCTACCGGCGCGGCAAGGTCGACATGAACGCCTCGCTCTACGAGCAGGACCTCGCCGCCGCCAACGGCGTGATCATCCGCCACTGGCTCCAGCCGCGCCGCGTGATTGCGCACAATGGCAGGGTCACGGCGCTGGAACTCGAATACACCACCATGGATGGCGACCGGCTGGTCGGCACGGGCGAGTTACTCACCCTGCCGGTGGACCAGATCTTCAAGGCGATCGGCCAGACCTTTGCGGCCGACAGTCTCAACGGCTCGGGCAAGACCATCGAGCTGGAGAATGGCCGCATCCGGGTTGACGGCGAAGGTCGCACCACCATGGCGAAGGTGTGGGCCGGCGGCGACTGCATCCATGGCGGCGACGACCTGACGGTGACCTCGGTGGCGCAGGGAAGGGATGCCGCGGAAAGCATCCACCGCGCCCTCAGCGCGAACGGGAGGGCATGACCATGGCAGATCTGCGCAGCGATTTCGTCGGCATCAGGTCGCCCAATCCGTTCTGGCTGGCCTCGGCGCCGCCGACCGACAAGGCCTATAATGTCGAGCGCGCCTTCAGGGCGGGCTGGGGCGGGGTTGTGTGGAAGACGCTGGGCTCGGAAGGGCCGCCGGTCGTCAACGTCAACGGCCCGCGCTACGGGGCGATCTGGGGCGCCGACCGGCGCCTGCTCGGCCTCAACAACATCGAGCTGATCACCGACCGCGACCTGCAGACCAACCTGCGCGAGATGAAGCAGGTGAAGATGAACTGGCCGGACCGGGCGCTGATCGCCTCCATCATGGTGCCCTGCGTGGAGGAGGAGTGGAAGGCGATCCTGCCGCTGGTCGAGGAGACCGGGGCGGACGGCATCGAGCTGAATTTCGGCTGCCCGCACGGCATGAGCGAGCGCGGCATGGGGGCCGCAGTCGGGCAGGTGCCGGAATATATCGGGATGGTGGTGCGCTGGTGCAAGCAATATACGCGCATGCCCGTCATCACCAAGCTGACGCCGAACATCACCGACATCCGCAAGCCGGCGCGGGCGGCGAAGGCCGGCGGCACCGATGCGGTGTCGCTGATCAACACCATCAACTCCATCACCTCGGTCAATCTCGACACTTTTTCGCCGGAACCGTCGATCGACGGCCGGGGCAGCCATGGCGGCTATTGCGGGCCGGCGGTGAAGCCGATCGCGCTCAACATGGTGGCCGAGATCGCGCGCGACGCGGAAACGGCCGGCCTGCCGATCTCCGGCATCGGCGGCGTGACCACATGGCGCGACGCGGCCGAGTTCCTGGCGCTGGGGGCCGGCAATGTGCAGGTGTGTACGGCGGCCATGACCTACGGCTTCAGGATCGTGCAGGAAATGATCGCCGGCCTCGGGAACTGGATGGACGAGAAGGGGCATCGTTGCCTCGACGACATCATCGGCCGCGCCACCCCCAACGTTACCGACTGGCAGTATCTGAACCTCAATTATGTCGCCAAGGCGCATATCGATCAGGAGCTTTGCATCAAATGCGGGCGCTGCCATATCGCCTGCGAGGACACCTCGCATCAGGCGATCACGGCAATGGTCGACGGTGTGCGTCATTTCGAGGTGATGGAGGACGAGTGCGTCGGCTGCAATCTGTGCGTCAATGTCTGCCCTGTCGAAGGCTGCATCACCATGCAGCCGCTGCCGGCCGGCGAGATCGACGAGCGCACCGGCCAGCCGGTTTCGCCCGTCTATGCCAACTGGACCACGCACCCGAACAATCCGATGGCGCGCACGGCGGCCGAATAGATCCTCCCGGGCCGGGCGGGGTCGCCGCGTGGGGTAGCGGCCCCGCCTGCGCTTGGCGGGCGGCGGATAAATTGCCTGAAATCGCGATCCCCGTTGCAGGAGGTGTCAGCAGAGACGCCTGCATTCCTTTCGCCTAATTGTGGATATAATTTATCCATGATAATCCTTGTCCATGAAATGGGATGTGATTGAATGAAACTCAGCGAGGGCGTCGAGGCGGCCATTCACTGCGCGGCGTCGCTGGCCGGGCTTGAGGAGGGGGCGACGATCCCCGGATCGGCGCTGGCCGCGCAGTTCGGCCTGTCGCCAAGCTACCTGCTCAAGCACCTGCAGGCGCTGGCCGGGGCCGGCATTCTGGAATCCGTGCCGGGGCCTGCCGGCGGCTACCGGCTGGCGCGGGCGGCGGAGCGCATTTCCCTGCTCGATATCGTGGTGGCGGTGGAGGGGCCGCAGCCGGCGTTCCGATGCGGCGAGATCCGCCGGAACGGCCCGGTGAAGCTGCCGGACGCCGCTTATGTGAAGCCCTGCGGCATCAAGGTTGCGATGCTGCGCGCGGAAAAAGCCTGGCGGATGGCGCTTGCCGCCGAGAAGCTCTCCACCATCGTGGCGGACTTCAGGAAGGACGCCGATCCGCGTTCGGTCGCTGCCGCCTGCGCCTTTGTGGCACAGCACGGGCGGCCCCAGAAGACTTCTTAGAAGCCTGATTCCGGTACATGACAGAAAGGATGAAGAGATGAAACAGAGAATGGATTTTTTCACCACCGCCCCTGCGATCATGAAACAGGTGCTGAAGCTCAATCAGGCCGTCGAGGAGTCCGGTCTCGAGCACGCGCTGCTGCATCTGGTCAAGCTCAGGGCCTCGCAGATCAATGGCTGCTCCTTCTGCGTCGATATGCACAGCCGTGAGGCGATGCGCGACGGCGAGAGCCAGCAGCGCGTGTTTCTGGTTTCCGCATGGAAGGAATCGCCGCTCTATTCCGAGCGCGAACGGGCTGCCTTCGCCTACACCGAAGCGGTGACGCTGATCGCGGGGCAGGGTGTTCCGCAGGCCCTTTACGAGGCGACCCTGAAGCATTTTTCGGAAGAGGAACTGGTCAAGCTGACGGTTGCCATCGGCATGATCAATGTCTGGAACCGCCTGTGCGTGTCGTTCCATGCGCTGCATCCGGCAGAAGAGGCAATGGCTGCCTGATGCAGGCACCGCGCATCTTTCCTACCCATGTGGCGGAGGGCTGCAATCTCTTGCCGGCCGATAGGTCCGGCGGCTTCCTCAAACCCTGAGGCAGCCCAGAAAAAGCTGTTCGAGGAAGCGTGCGGCATCCTCGAACCGGCCTTCGCCGTCGCGGTCCGGACCCAGCACGGCGCGCACCTGCACATCGAAATCGGCATAGTGCTGGGTGGTCGCCCAGATGGCGAAGATGAGGTGGTAGGGGTCGGCTCTGGCGATTTTTCCGGCCCGCATCCAGTTCTCGATGATGCGGGCCTTTTCATCGACCAGATCCTTCAGCTCGCCTTCCAGCATCTCCCTGATGCGCGGCGCGCCCTGAAGAATCTCATTGGCGAACAGGCGGCTTTCACGGGGAAAATCGCGCGCCATTTCGAGCTTGCGGCGAATGTAGCTCCTGATCTCGGTGATGGGATCGTCGGCGTCGTCGAACTCCAGAAGCGGAGCAAGCCAGGTGTGGAGCAAACGCTCCATCAGTGTGGCATGAATGTCTTCCTTGTTGCGGAAATAATAGAGAAGATTGGGCTTCGACATCCCCGCCGAATCCGCGACCTGATCGATGGTGGCACCCCGGAAGCCGTGGGCTGAAAACACATCGAGCGCCGCCTCAAGTATGATTTCGCGCTTTTCCTGCTGGATGCGCGTGAGTGGCCTTGCGGTGGATGCCATGAACACTCGGTCCTTCCGGCTCAACATAATCTGGACCAATTCTCTGGACCAGTTGTTCACGGTCCCTTGGATCGGGCGGATCGTAGAACTTTTCGGTTAGTAATCGCTTGACCGCTCATACAGCGGTGCTAACGTTTGTCCAATCGGTCAAAAAATTGACTAGCACAAATTGGCTTGAGGGACCAAGCGTTGGCCGCGAGACATCAACCATCAGGAGGCTTGGTCATGTCCAACAGGCTTAAAGTAGCGCCTAACGATCTTTCCGCATTCTGGATGCCGTTCACGGCAAACAGGCAGTTCAAGCAGGCGCCGCGCATGCTCGTGGGCGCCAAGGATATGCATTACATCGCCGCCGACGGCCGCAAGATCATGGACGGCACCGCCGGCCTGTGGTGCGTGAACGCCGGCCACTGCCGCCCGAAGATCACCGAGGCGATCCAGCACCAGGCGGCCGAACTCGATTATGCGCCGGCCTTTCAGATGGGCCATCCCATCGTGTTTGAGCTGGCGAACCGGCTGGTCGATATCGCTCCGAAGGGCATGGAGCATGTGTTCTTCACCAATTCGGGTTCGGAATCCGCCGATACGGCGCTGAAGATGGCCATTGCCTATCACCGCGCCCGCGGCGAGGGCTCCCGCACCCGCCTGATCGGCCGCGAGCGCGGCTATCACGGCGTCAATTTTGGCGGCATATCGGTGGGCGGCATCGTCTCCAACCGCAAGATGTTCGGCTCGCTGCTGACCGGCGTCGATCATCTGCCGCACACCCATCTGCCCGGCAAGAACACCTTCACCAAAGGTGAGCCCGAGCATGGCCTCGAACTGGCGGACGAGCTGGAGCGGATCGTCGCCCTGCACGACGCCTCGACCATCGCGGCCGTCATCGTGGAGCCGGTAGCGGGCTCGACCGGCGTGCTCATTCCGCCGAAAGGCTATCTCAAGCGCCTGCGCGATATCTGCACCAAGCACGGCATCCTGCTGATCTTCGATGAGGTCATCACCGGTTTCGGCCGTCTGGGAACGCCGTTTGCAGCCGACTATTTCGATGTCGTCCCCGACATCATCACCACGGCAAAGGGCATTTCCAACGGCGTGATCCCCATGGGCGCGGTGTTCGTGACCAGGGACGTGCACGATGCCTTCATGAACGGCCCCGAGCATGTGATCGAGTTCTTCCACGGTTACACCTATTCGGGCAACCCGATCGCCTCGGCGGCGGCGCTGGCAACGCTCGACACCTACAAGGAAGAGGGCCTGCTCACCCGCGGCGCGGAACTGGCGCCCTACTGGGAAGACGCGCTGCATTCGCTGAAGGACGAGCCGCATGTCATCGACATCCGCAATATCGGCCTTGTCGGCGCCATCGAACTGGAGCCGATCGCGGGTGCGCCGACCAAGCGTGCGTTCGATGCCTTCGTGAAAGCTTTCGAGCGCGGCGCGCTGATCCGCACCACCGGCGACATCATCGCGCTGTCGCCGCCGCTCATCATTTCCAGGGGCCAGATCGATGAACTCATCGATCATGTGCGTGAGGTGTTGAGAATGGTCGACTGACCGGCCACAATGAGAAAGGGTGAGGGGCAGCGCAGGGAGAAGTGCTGCCCCCGCCTTCAGGACAGTTCCAACAGAGACGGAAAGAATTCCACCGGAACTGCCAAGGATAACAAGAACGAGTGTTTCTGACCGCGATGGCGGCGGGAATGCGCGCAAAACAAGAGGGTATGGAATGGTCGCCTCCGGCGAGAACCTTCGCATTGATCCGGACCGTTTGTGGGATTCGCTGATGGAGATGGCGAAGGTTGGTCCCGGCATTGCGGGCGGCAACAACCGCCAGACGCTGACCGACGCCGACAATGAGGGCCGCCATCTGTTC